>NZ_NHSK01000070.1 GCF_016653355.1 Rhodoplanes elegans
TTCCGCCACTGGGGGCGGGTGCGGACGCGGGGGCCGAGCCGCGCGCTGCCGCTTACCTCTCCCCGTCGCGCGGGGAGAGGTCGGAGTTCGCGCCCGTACGCGCGGACTCCGGGTGAGGGGGCGTTTCGTGGATACGGAGGCGCCCCCTCACCTCACCCCACCCCTCTCCCCGCTCGGCGGGGAGAGGGAGCGCCGGCGCCGTGCGCGGCCCAATGCCCGGCCGCGTCCGAGTTTCCCCTCGCGTTGCAAAGGGGTCGGGCCGCTCCTAGATCAGGACGTCACCGAGGTTTCATGCTGATGTCTTCGCACGAGTCCGACCCGCCCGCGTCGTCCGCCCTCTGGCACGGCACCACCATCGTCACGGTCCGCAAGAACGGCATCGTCGCGGTCGGCGGCGACGGCCAAGTGTCGATCGGCCAGACCATCGTCAAAGGCAACGCCAAGAAGGTGCGGCGGCTCGCCGGCGGCGGCGTGATCGGCGGCTTCGCCGGCGCCACGGCCGACGCGTTCACGCTATTCGAGCGGCTCGAGGCCAAGCTCGAGCAGTATCCGGGCCAGCTCATGCGGGCCGCCGTCGAACTCGCCAAGGACTGGCGCACCGACCGCTATCTGCGCCGGCTGGAGGCCATGATGATCGTCGCCGACCCCAAGGTGTCGCTGGTGCTGACCGGCACGGGCGACGTGCTGGAGCCGGAGAACGGCGTGATGGGCATCGGCTCCGGCGGCAACTACGCGCTCGCCGCCGCCCGCGCCCTGATCGACACCGACATGGACGCCGAGGCGATCGTCCGCCGCTCGCTCGCCATCGCGGCCGAGATCTGCGTCTACACCAACGACAAGGTCGTGGTGGAGACGATGACGACGTGATCGGCCTCTACCAGTTCCGTCCGTTCACGGCCGCCGACCTGCCGCTGATGGCGACGTGGCTGGCGCGCCCGCACATGGCGGAGTGGTGGGGCGACCCCGACGAGCAGCTCGCTCTGGTCGCCGGCGATCTCGATCATCCCGACATGGACCAGTTTCTCGTGCTGGCCGACGGCGTGCCGTTCGCCTATCTGCAATGCTACCGGCTCGGCGCCTGGAACGAGGGCTTCGGGCCGCAGCCCGCCGGTACCCGCGGCATCGACCAGTCGATCGGCGAGCCCGCCATGCTCGGCCGGGGACACGGCTCCGCCTTCGTTCGTCAGTTCGCCGATGGCCTCCTCGCGGCCGGAACGCCGCGGGTGGTCACCGATCCCGATCCCGCCAATGCCCGCGCGATCCGCGCTTATGAAAAGGCCGGCTTCCACCGCGACCGCGTGGTCGCGACGCCAGACGGCCCCGCCCTCCTGATGGTGCGCGACCCATGACCGACTTCTCCCCCCGCGAAATCGTCTCCGAGCTCGACCGCTTCATCATCGGCCAGCACGACGCCAAGCGCGCCGTCGCCATCGCGCTGCGCAACCGCTGGCGCCGCCTGCAGCTGGACGACAGGTTGCGCGAAGAGGTGATGCCGAAGAACATCCTGATGATCGGCCCGACCGGCGTCGGCAAGACCGAGATCTCGCGCCGGCTCGCCAAGCTCGCGGGCGCTCCGTTCATCAAGGTCGAGGCGACCAAGTTCACCGAGGTCGGCTATGTCGGCCGCGACGTCGAGCAGATCGTCCGCGACCTCGTCGAGGTCGGCATCGCGCTGACCCGCGAGCGCAAGCGCAAGGACGTGGCCGCGCGCGCCCATCTGGCGGCCGAGGACCGGGTCGTCGAAGCACTGGTCGGCGCGAACGCCTCCGCCTCCACCAAGGAGGCGTTCCGCCGCAAGGTGCGGTCCGGCGAGATGGACGACAAGGAGATCGAGATCGAGGTCGCGGCCGGCGGCGGCGGCGGCATGCCGATGTTCGAGATCCCGGGCATGCCGGGCGCCCAGATGGGCGCCGTCTCGCTCGGCGACATCTTCGGCAAGCTCGGCGGCGGCCGCACCAAGACCCGCAAGGTCACGGTGAAGGAGTCCTACGAGATCCTGATCGCCGAAGAATCCGACAAGCTGCTCGACCAGGACGCCGTCGTGCAGGAGGCGATCAAGACGGTCGAGAACAACGGCATCGTCTTCCTCGACGAGATCGACAAAATCTGCGGCCGCGAGAACCGCGGCGGCGCCGACGTGTCGCGCGAGGGCGTGCAGCGCGACCTCCTGCCGCTGATCGAGGGGACCTCGGTGTCGACCAAGCACGGCACCGTAAAGACCGACCACATCCTGTTCATCGCGTCCGGCGCCTTCCATCTGGCGAAGCCCTCGGATCTCCTGCCCGAGCTGCAGGGTCGCCTGCCCATCCGGGTCGAGCTGAAGGCGCTGACGCGCGACGACTTCCGGAGAATTCTCACCGAGACCGAGGCGTCGCTGATCAAGCAGTATGTGGCGCTGCTGAAGACCGAGGGCGTGACGCTCGACTTCCAGGAGAGCGCCATCGACGCGATCGCCGACGTCGCCGTGTCGGTGAACTCGACGGTCGAGAACATCGGGGCGCGGCGGCTGCAGACCGTCATGGAGCGGGTGCTCGACGAGATCTCGTTCGCGGCCCCCGACAAGGCCGGCGAGACGCTCGTGATCGACGGCGACTACGTCAACAGCCGCGTCGCCGACCTCGCCAAGAACGCCGACCTGAGCCGGTTCATTCTGTGACGACCGCGCGCATTCGAACCGACGTCTATCCGTCCTCATCCTGAGGAGCGCCCGAAGGACGCGTCTCGAAGGACGAGGACGGCCACATGGTTCGAGACGCGCTCCTATGGAGCGCTCCTCACCATGAGGATGATCGTCGGGGCGAGCGGAAAGATCGTCGCGCGCGATCCGTCGAAGCGCGGCGTCACGTCGTCGGGCAATGTCGGGGAGAAGGCGACGGCGCCGGGCGCGCGTACCGCGCGGGCCCGGCCGGTCGGTCGGACGATCTGATCAGGGCCGATCAGATCGGCTCGAAAACGTCAGAACGGGAACTCGACCGCCCAGCTGGCGCTGCGGGCCGGATGGGCCGGCGGCGTCGCGCGGGCCTGGAAGCCTTCCACGACCGGCGCCTTCGGCTCGGCCGGCGGCGGCATCTGGGGCGGCCGGATGACGCCGAGCCCGAAGGCGTCGGACGCCCACACCACGACGGCGCCGCGCGTGTTGCGCATGTGGCCGTGCTTCCACCAGCCGATGTGCTGGCCGCTGCTGTCGTAGACGCTGTGGCCGTCGATGGAGGCCAGGTGGCTGCCCTGCAGGCTGATGATGCGGGCGTGCTCGGCGTGGAGCCAGGCCCGCACGCGGCCCAGGCGGTCGTAGAGGGGTTCCATGGCAGTTCGATCTCGGTCCGGGGGTCGATGCGGCACGGCGTTCGGACGAGCGTCGTATCCGCTTGGTGATATATCACGTTCTGCGCTGAGCGAAAAACGCAAGAACACATACACGAGGTGCGCGATCGACCCATACGGCACCACCAGGGCAGGCACAATCACCATCTCGGGTGGTACGAATTATCTCAAAACGACAATTACGGACTAAGAAACTCTCACATCAGGGAAATTCCGACATCGAGGGTCTGCAGGCGTACCTAATGATTGGTGATCGTTAATTGCGCGAACCGCGCAAAGATAGGCTGATCCGGGTCACGATGTCGTCCCAGGCCTTCTCCTCGGCCTGCGGGTAGGCGACGTAGATGCAATGCATCCGCCCCGACGCCCGGGCCGGGAAGTTGCAGCGGCTGTAAAAGATCTCGCCCTCGTTCACGCCCGAGACGGCGAAGAAGCGGTCGGTGATGCGACGATAGTCGAGCGCGCCGGCCGGGACCTTGAGGTTGGTGCGGACGAATCGCTCCGGCGTGAACGCCTCGTCGTTCGGCTCGACATAGACCATCAGCTTGGCGCGCCCGTCGGCCGACTGCAGCTCGACGCCCTCGCCGCGCCGCGCCGGCCCGACCTGTTCGGTGAAGATGCCGGCCGGCACGTCGACCCGGGTGCCGGCGGCGTCCGTGAATACGGTCCAGCCCGGCCGCTCGAGCCCGGCGGTGCGCCCACTGGCGGCGGGCTCGACTGCCCGCTCCTGCGCCACGGCTTCCAACCCTGCAACGATTTCAGCCACTGCCCAGGCAATCGCCGCGAGCGACCTAATGCCGCTTAACACCTTCATCTCGACCTCCGCTGTCCATCTCCCCGCGATCTGTCGATGGCAACGCGCCGAAAGCCTCCGGGCTTCGCCCATATCGATCACGAAGTGCTCATAATTCCCCGCCGGCCGTGCCGGTGGTAGTTGCGACCGACAACTCGTTGCCTGCCGCAGCGTCGTGTCGAGCACGACCCTGCGGCCTGAAAGCTCTCCCATCTCGTACAGCTCCCCTTTCCGCCGAGACTCACTCGATTGTTATCTTCCGCGCATGCTCGTCATGATACTGTTTTCAACTTAAGCGGGAGATTCCTGTTCATTTCTCGGAGGGGGGGATGTGATGGCCTGGGGTCAACGCATCAAAGGATTTTTGCAGTCTCTTCTGCAATTTAAGGCGGCTGCGTTTGCACTGGCCTCGATCGCCGGATTCTTGTTGATGATCATTTTCGTTTTGTGGTGGGTGAACGGAGCTTCCAATCCTTCGAACGAAGAAAGTGTCGCCAAACAATGGAATTCGGCCATAGCCAAGCTTGGCCTCGATCCGATTTATCCTCCGCAAGAGGATATCGCGGTCGGCGATATTTTCTTGATTTTGACAGACGACGCCTTAGGAGAAAAAGCGTCAGAGACGTTGCAGGGCCGGTCTTTAAAGATCTGGCACGTCGACCTTTCAGCAGACCTGAAGACTGCTTACAAGCAGACATTCATCTTCCCGGAGACGGCTCCAAGACCAAAGGGAAACGACGAGATCTGGCCCCAAACAGTCGCGCAGACCTCGATCTTCGATCTCCCGACGGACCGGCGACACTTGCCCATCCTCATTCTCCCAGACTTCACAGTCGCTCATGTACGACGGGCCTCGGGTGCCGTTGGTTTCGGAGCGAAGCTCCTCAATCTAGTGGGAGTGACCGATTCGGAGGAGAACAGAACAATCGAAATTCGGATTCCATCGGCCGAGACCTACGGAGTCTCGGCAATCGTCGCCAACAGCTACCTCAACGAGTTTTGCTCGAATCCACGATCGCGGCCGATATGTACCGAAGAAGGCGCCCGCGGGTTCATGTCGACTCTCGTGGGTGACCTCGCATTCCAGAGAGTGCCTACCGGTAAGCCCGATGGAAGTACGAAATTTCGGTTAGGTGTCGAAATCCTGTTGGTCAATCGCCTTTACTTGACCAGATCGATAGAAAGCGTCGCTCAAACATCCAGCAATTTCGGCGTCGAGGCAAAAGCGGTATCCAAAGTCGCGGAGGTTCTTCAAGCTTTAGAGTCGAAGACCCAGGCCTCTGGCGACGCTCCTGCCAAGCCTCAGCCCGAATCTGCGGAATTGCTCAACTTGCGCCAAGCTCTCGAGGACCACAAAAGCCGCCTGAAAGCGATCATGCTGGAAACACTCGGATCAAGTCCCGCAGCAATCTCTACACTGTCTGCAAGTCACAACAGAATCGCGGTTACCCAAACTCTTCAGCGTCCCGTGCCCATTGCGTTCCGAGCCGTCAGAACCCGCCTGTTGGAGCAATAATCGCCCTCGCCGCAAGTGGAGGAACAAAATGGTCCGTCTTTTCTGCTATCTCATCATGTCAGGAGTTGCCATCGCCCTGGCCTGCGGAACGTCTGTGTTCGGGCAACCGAGCGGTGCGATCTCGTCGCCGACAATTCCGCCCTCCTCGAGACCACTCGAGACGCAACCCTCCTCACCATGCGCTCCTGGCGACCTGCTCTGTAGAGGCGTCGCTTCCCCGCCGGACTCGAAATCCGGTTCTGCCGGTGGGATGCGGCAACAACAGATCGATAGAGATCTTAAGGGCGACGGCTCCTTCCCAGGAATACAGATGCAAAAGATTCGGTGACCCTCTCAAGAGAGCGTATCATTCGCCACAGCGACGCAATCATCATCTAGGAAATACGGCTCCAGAACAGCGGCTTCGGACTGGGCCACCCGCATCGCCTGACAGACGGAATTTAGCGCCCCGCCTCTACTGGCACTCCTGCGCTACCCGGTCGAGCGCCTGGGCGAGGCCTTTGAGGACGTAGATATCGGTCGAGGCGGTGCCGCGGGCCGAGACGCCCTTGATGGTGGCGTCGCCGGCGCGGCGCAGCGATTCGACCAGCCGCGGCTCCTCGGCAGCGTTCTTGATCCAGCCGCCGTCGGCCTGGGTGTAGAGCGGGAAGCTGGCCCCGCCGACCTCGAGGGTCGCGTCGGCATTGGGCTTGAAGCCGTAGCCGAAGATCACCGAGATCTCGTCCTTGACCCGCTCGCCCGGCCGCGAGGCGACGAACAGGAAGGCGGGATCGCGCGGCCGGTTGGGCGGCGTCGTCTCGGCCCGGCTCGGCTTGGCGAGCGCGAAGCACACCTTGCGGCCGCCCGGGCTCGCCGTGTAGGCGCCCCAGCCGCCGTACTGGCCGAGCAGCTGCGGCTGTGCCCCACTCGTCATCGAAGCGGGCGGCGTCGCCGGCTGGGCGGCGGCCGGCGTCTGCGGCCGCGGGGCCGGCGGCTTCGGCTTGGGCGGCTGGGCG
>NZ_NHSK01000071.1 GCF_016653355.1 Rhodoplanes elegans
CTGGTGACGCTCGCCCGCGAGCGGGTCGCGGACGGCACCTGGCGCGGCGTCCGGCTGGTGGGGACATAAGCGCGCCTTATGGCCCGCAGAGCGAGACGGTATTTCCCGCCTCGCGTGTCCTCTGCCTACCCTCCGAACCTCCGGCGGCGCAGATCGCCGGCCCGCAACCGAGGGAGGACTTTTCCATGACCGACCGTTTCGCGCTGCCTCGCCGGACGCTCCTCGCCGCCGCCGCGGCCCTCGCCGCCGGTCTCGCCGCGCCCGCGCCGACGCCCGCCCTCGCCCAGGACGTCTATCCGAGCCGCCCCGTCATCGTCGTCGTGCCGCAGGCGGCGGGCGGCACCAACGACATCGTCGCCCGCGTGCTCGCCGACAAGATGGGCGACGTCCTCGGCCAGGCCCGCTTCGTCGTGGAGAACCGGGTCGGCGCCGGCGGCAATATCGGCACCGCCTCGGCGGCGCGCGCGACGCCGGATGGCTACACGCTGATCGTCAACATCTCGTCGACCCAGGCCATCAACCCGGCGCTGTTCTCCAAGCTCGGCTTCGACCCGGTGAAGGACTTCGAGCCGATCACCATGCTGGCGACCGTGCCGAACGTGCTCGTCGCGCATCCCTCGCTCAAGGCCGACACGGTCGCCGAGCTGATCACGCTCGCCCGCCAGAACGCCGCGCAGCCGCTGCAATACGCCTCCGCCGGCAACGGCACGCTCAATCATCTGCTCGGCGAGATGCTCAAGAGCCGCGCCGGCATCCCGCTCACCCATGTGCCGTATCGCGGCGTCGCGCCGGCCATCAACGACATGATCGCCGGCCACGTGATGCTCGGCTTCGCCAGCATGCCCTCGGTGATGTCGCAGCTCCAGGGCAAGGCCCTGAAGGCGCTGGCGATGAGCTCGGCGCAGCGCAGCCCGGCCGCGCCCGAGATCCCGGCGATCGCCGAGACGATCCCGGGCTTCTCGGCCGACCTGTGGGTGGCGCTGTTCGCGCCGCGCGGCCTGCCGGTCGCGATCCGCGACAAGCTGCACGACGCCGCCGTGAAGGCGATGAACGATCCGGGCGTGCAGGAGAAGCTGAAGGCGCAGGGCGCCACCATCGTCACCTCGACGCCGGACGAGCTGGCGAAGCGCCTCGACACCGACCTCGCCACCTGGGCCGAGGTGGTGAAGGCCGCCGGCGCCAAGGTGGAGTGAGACGGGATTCACGATGGCACACCACGATGGATGAAACGACAGCGTCGTGCGTGGGGCTACCCCCCTCCCTGTCCCTCCCCCACAAGGGGGGAGGGAACGCTGGAGCCGCTTCCCCGTGCCGATCGGCGAACCTTATCGTCTGCTTCGATGATCAGGCCACTCGCCGCAGCCTGCTCCCTCCCCCCTTGTGGGGGAGGGTCGGGGAGGGGGGTGAGCCCCGCACGCGGAGCCCGCGATCGAGCCTCCGAAAAAATGCCTGAGCGACTCCGATCGCACGCAAGAGACAAACACCGATGACCACTCCCCCGGACGAGCTGAGAATCCTCTCGACCACGGCGATCCTCGGCTACGGCTTCCCCGAAAGCTCCTTCGCGGCCGGGCTGGCGCGGGACCCGCACGTGATCGCGGTCGACGCCGGCTCGTCCGACCCCGGGCCTTATTATCTCGGCGCCGGCGTGCCGTTCACCGACCGCGCCGCCGTGAAGCGCGACCTGCGGCTGATGCTGATCGCCGGGCGGGCGCGAAACGTCCCGGTGATCGTCGGCACGGCGGGCGGCTGCGGGGCGAGGCCGCATCTCGACTGGACGCTCGACATCGTGCGCGAGATCGCGGCCGAGGAGGGCCTGTCGTTCCGCCTCGCCGCGATCCCGGCCGACATCGATCGGGAGGCGCTGCTCGCGGCGCAGGCACGTGGCGCGCTGGTGCCGCTGCCGCCCGGCCCGGAGGCGAGCGCCGAGGACGTGCGCGCCTCGACTCATCTGGTCGCCCAGATGGGGCCCGAGCCGCTGATCGCGGCGCTCGCGCAGCGTGCCGACGTGATCGTCGCCGGCCGTGCCTACGATCCGGCCGTGTTCGCGGCGCTGCCGCTGATGCTCGGCTTCGACGCCGGCCTCGCCGTGCATCTGGGAAAAATCCTCGAATGCGCCGCCATCGCCGCCGTGCCGGGCTCCGGCGGCGACTGCATGCTGGGCACGCTGCGACGTGATCACTTCCTGGTCGAGCCGATGGAGTCGGAGCGGCGCTGCACCGTCGTCTCGGTGGCGGCCCATACGCTCTACGAGAAGAGCGACCCCTACCGCCTGCCCGGACCGGGCGGCGTGCTCGACCTCACGGCGACGACCTTCGTGCAGGAGGACGAGCGGACCGTGCGGGTCGCCGGCAGCCGCATGATCCGCGGGCCCTACACGCTGAAGATCGAGGGCGCGGCGCTCGCCGGCTTCCGCACCGTATCGATCGCCGGCGTGCGCGATCCCTCCTTCATCGCCCAGATCGACGCGATCCTCGATGCGGTGCGGACCCGGGTCGCCGAGAATTTCTCGCGCACATTGTCGGCCGACGACTATCGTTTGTTGTTCCGGTTGTATGGCCGCGATGGCGTGATGGGCGTCTGCGAGCCGCTGCGCGGCAGCGCGACCCCGCACGAGATAGGCCTCGTCATCGAGGCGGTCGCGGCGAGCCAGGAGATCGCCGACACGATCGTCAGCTTCGCCCGCGCGAGCCTGCTGCACTGGGGCTATCCGGGCCGGGTCTCGACCGCCGGCAACCTCGCCTTTCCGTACTCGCCCTCCGACATGCAGGCCGGCGAGGTGTTCCGCTTCAGCGTCTATCATCTCCTGACCGGCATCGACGACCCGTGCGCCCTCTTCCCGGTGCGCATCGAGGAGATCGGCGCGCCGGCGACCGTGGGAGCCGCGTCATGAGCACGGTGCGTCTGACCGACATCGCCGGCGTGATCCGCTCGAAGAACGCCGGTCCGTTCGAGCTGACGCTCGACATCATGTTCCGCGACGCCGCCTGGTATCAGCGCGTGCGGCAGAGCGGCGCGCTCGACGCCGCCCGCATCGCGGCGCTCTACGGCGTCGAAGAGGCCGACGTGATCTCGATCGTCGCCTTCGATCCGGCCAACGCGATCAAGATCACGCTGAAGCGCCCGCTCGCCTCCGGGGCGATCGGCGACTGCGACGTCTACGGCGCCCAGCAGCACGCGCCGCTGCTCGGCCTCGTGTTCGAGGAGCTGGAGTAGAGGGCTGCTGGTTCGCTCTGGCGCGAGGTCGCGCGGCTCGTCCCTCTCCCGCGAGGGGAGAGGGACGAAAGAGAGCCGCTCGGGATCGGCTGTGCGAGGCCGAGAGCCTACCCCAGGCTCGGCATGATCAGGCCCTTCTCGCGGGCGCAGTCCTTCGCGATCTCGTACCCGGCATCGGCGTGGCGGATGACGCCGGTCGCTGGGTCGTTCCACAGCACGCGGGCGAGGCGGCGCGCCGCGTCCGGCGTGCCGTCGGCGACGATCACCATGCCGGAATGCTGCGAGTAGCCGATGCCGACGCCGCCGCCGTGGTGCAGAGACACCCAGGTGGCGCCGCTCGCGCAGTTGACCAGCGCGTTGAGGAGCGGCCAGTCCGACACCGCGTCGGAGCCGTCCATCATCGCCTCGGTCTCGCGGTTCGGGCTCGCCACGCTGCCCGAATCCAGGTGATCACGTCCGATGACGATCGGCGCGCTGATCTCGCCCTTGGCGACCAGCTCGTTGAAGGCGAGGCCGACGCGATGGCGGTCGCCGAGCCCGAGCCAGCAGATGCGCGCCGGCAGCCCCTGGAACTTGATGCGCTTCTGCGCCATGTCGATCCAGTTGTGCAGATGCTTGTCGTTCGGCAGAAGTTCCTTGACCGCCTCGTCCGCGCGAAAAATGTCGGCCGGGTCGCCGGACAGCGCGGCCCAGCGGAACGGGCCGATGCCGCGGCAGAACATCGGCCGGATATAGGCCGGCACGAAGCCCGGGAACGCGAAGGCGTCGGCGAGGCCTTCGTCCTGCGCCATCTGGCGGATGTTGTTGCCGTAGTCGACGGTCGGCACGCCGGCGCGGTGGAAGTCGAGCATCGCCTTGACGTGGTCGACCATCGAGCGCTTGGCGGCGGCCGCGACGGCCTTCGGATCGCTGTCGCGCTTCGCCTCCCACTCGGCGAGCGTCCAGCCCTTCGGCAGGTAGCCGTTGACCGGATCATGCGCCGAGGTCTGGTCGGTGACGCCGTCGGGCCGCACGCCGCGGCGGAACAGTTCCGGAAAGATTTCGGCCGCATTGCCGAGCACGCCGACGGAGAGCGGCTTCCTCTCGGCGCATGACTTCTCGATGATCGCGAGCGCCTCGTCGAGGTTTCCCGCCTTCACGTCGAGATAGCCGGTGCGCAGCCGCATCTCGATGCGGCTCGGCTGGCATTCGACAACGAGGCACGAGGCGCCGGCCATCACGGCGGCGAGCGGTTGCGCACCGCCCATGCCGCCGAGGCCGGCGGTGAGGATCCAGCGTCCCGCGAGGCTGCCGCCATAGTGGCGGCGACCCATCTCGGCGAAGGTCTCGTAGGTGCCCTGCACGATGCCCTGCGAGCCGATATAGATCCACGAGCCGGCCGTCATCTGGCCGTACATCATCAGGCCCTTGCGATCGAGCTCGTTGAAATGCTCCCAGGTGCCCCAGTGCGGCACCAGGTTGGAGTTGGCGATCAGCACGCGCGGCGCGTCGGCGTGGGTCGGCAGCACCGCGACCGGCTTGCCCGACTGCACCAGCAGCGTCTGATCACTCTCCAGCGTCTTCAGCGCGGCGACGATGCGATCGAAGCTCTCCCAGTTGCGCGCTGCGCGGCCGATGCCGCCGTAGACGACCAGCTCGGTCGGCTTCTCGGCGACGTCGGGATCGAGATTGTTCATCAGCATCCGCAGCGGCGCCTCGGTGAGCCAGCTCTTGGCCGAGAGCGTGCTGCCGTGCGGGGCGCGAATGACGCGGGCGTTGTCGATGCGGGTCATCTGTTAGGTCCTTGCACAGGCTGGCGAGAGGAGCCGCGCGGCCGGTCACACTCTCGGGCGTCATGCCCGGCCTTGTGCCGGGCATCCACGTCTTTCAGCCGTCGCCAAGACGTGTATGGCCGGGACGAGCCCGGCCATGACGGGGGAACAGAGTGCCGCACGTCTGATCGCGGCACGCGGGTCGGCGAGGCCGCCATCACGCACCTCGGATCACGCGGGAAACCAGCGGCGCGGCGCCGATGCGGTAGACGAGCTCGGCCGGGGTGTCGACGTCGAAGATCGCGAGGTCGCAGGACTTGCCGGGCTCCAGCGTGCCGATGTCCGACCCGAGGCCGAGCGCGTGGGCGGCTTCGCGCGTCACGCCGGCGATCGCCTCGTCGACGGTGAGGCGGAACAACGTCGCACCCATGTTCATGATCAGCAGCAGCGACGTGACCGGCGACGTGCCGGGATTGCAGTCGGTGGCGAGCGCCATCCGGGTGCCGTGCTTGCGGAACGCCGCGATCGGCGGCTTGTGCGTCTCGCGCAGCACGTAGAAGGCGCCGGGCAGCAGCACCGCCACGGTGCCGGCCCGCGCCATCGCGGCCGCGCCCTCGTCGTCGGTGTATTCGAGATGATCGGCGGACAACGCCCCGTGCTCGGCGGCGAGCTTGGCGCCGTGTAGATTGGAGAGCTGGTCGGCGTGCAGCTTGACCGGCAGGCCGGCCGCCTTCGCGGCGACGAACACCCGGGCTGTCTGCTCCGGCGAGAAGGCGATGCCTTCGCAGAAGGTATCCACGGCATCGGCGAGCTTGTCGCGCGCCAGGGTCGGGATCAGGGCGCAGACTTTTTCGACATAGGCGTCCTTGTCCGGCTCGCCGGGCGGCGTCGCATGCGCACCCAGATAGGTCGTCACGACGCGCACGTTCGCTTCGGTGCCGAGGCGGCGGGCGGCGCGCAGCATGCGGGTCTCTGTTTCGTCGTCGAGCCCGTAGCCCGACTTGATCTCCACCGTGGTGACGCCTTCGGCGAGCAGGCGATCGAGCCGGCCGCGGGCGCTCGCGACCAGCGCGTCCTCGCTCGCCGCACGCGTCGCCGTCACGGTCGAGGCGATGCCGCCGCCGGCGCGCGAGATCTCCTCGTAGGTCGCGCCGGCGAGCCGCATCTCGAACTCTTTCGCGCGCGAGCCGCCGTAGACCAGGTGGGTGTGGCAGTCGATCAGGCCGGGCGTGACCAGGCGGCCGTCGAGCCGGATCGTCTCGGCCGCGTCGGCGCCGGCCGGCAGATCCGCCTCGGGGCCGACATAGGCGATGCGCCCGTCCTTCGCCGCGATCGCGCCGCGCGCGATCAGCCCCAGCCCGGGCCTTATTGGATCGAGCGTCGCGATCAGCGCGTCGCGCCACAGCCGGTCGAATCGCATCACAGCCTCGTCGAGGTCGCGCAGGCATGTCGCGCCCGCGTTCCGTCCCATACAGAATCGCCGCGCCCTCGGCTATGGTCCGGCGCGCGGCCCGCCTTTTACGGCTGCTTCCGGTCCAGCGCACGGCGCCTGCTCTCCCTCTCCCCGCACGCGGGGAGAGGGTCGGGGTGAGGGGGGCCCTCGTGGATACGGAAACGCCCCCTCACCCGGATTCCGCGCGTGCCGCGCGGAATCCGACCTCTCCCCGCACGCGGGGAGAGGTGCGACGGAGAGTAGACGATGGACCAAACCTTTCTGCTCGCGCAGGCGCTGCTGCCGGACGGGTTCGCGCAGAACGTGCGCGTGACGGTGCGGGACGGCCGGTTCGTCGCGGTCGAGCCGAACGCGACGCCAAACGGCGCGACGACGGGCGAGGCGCAGCGCATCGCCGGCCTCGCGCTGCCGGGCGTGCCGAACCTGCACTGCCACGCCTTCCAGCGCGGCATGGCCGGCCTCGCCGAGCGGCGCGGCCCCGCTTCCGACAGCTTCTGGACTTGGCGCGAGGTGATGTACCGCTTCCTCGCCCATCTGACGCCAGACGACGCCGAGGCGATCGCCGCCTTCGCCTACATGCAGATGCTGGAGCGCGGCTTCACGGCGGTCGCCGAGTTTCATTATCTGCATCACGACATCGACGGGCAGCCCTATGCGGATCTCGGCGAGATGGCCGGCCGCATCGCCGCCGCCGCGGCCGCGACCGGCATCGGCCTCACATTGCTGCCCTCGCTCTATGGTTACGGCGGGCTCGGCGGACAGCCGCCGGTCGCGGGGCAGAGGCGCTTCCTGAACGATCCCGACCGCTTTGCGCGTCTGGTCGCGCGCTGCCGTGATCTGGTCCGCGCCGTGCCGGACGCCCGCGTCGGCATCGCGCCGCATTCGCTGCGCGCCGTGACGCCCGAGACGTTGCGTGCCGCCCTGCAGATCGCGCCCGACGGGCCGATCCACATCCACGCCGCCGAGCAGGTGAAGGAGGTCGAGGACTGCGTCGCCTGGTCGGGCCGCCGCCCGGTCGAATGGCTTCTCGACGAGATGCCGATCGATCGCCGCTGGGTGCTGATCCACACCACCCATATGACGCCGGACGAGACCGTGCGGCTCGCCCGCTCCGGCGCGGTCGCGGGCCTGTGCCCGCTGACCGAGGCGTCGCTCGGCGACGGCATCTTCGACGGCGCGCGTTATCTCGCGAGCGGCGGCCGCTTCGGCGTCGGCACCGATTCCAACATCGACATCGATCCGGCCGGCGAGCTGCGCCAGCTCGAATACTCGCAGCGCCTCGCGCACCGGGCCCGCAACGTGATGGCGACCGCCGAGGGCGAGTCGACCGGCCGCCGCCTTCTCGGCGAGGTGCTCGCCGGCGGCGCGCAGGCGCTGGCGCAACCGATGGGCGCGATCGCGCCCGGCCGCCGCGCCGATCTGGTCGTGCTCGACACCACGCATCCCGATCTCGCCTGCGTGAGCGGCGACCGGGTGCTCGACACCTTCCTGTTCGTCGCCGGCCGCGAGGCGGTGGCGACCGTGATGGCCGGCGGCGCGATCGTGGTCGAAGCCGGCCGTCACCGTGCGCGCGAGGCGATCACGGCCCGCTACGGCGCGACCCTGAAACGGATCCTCGCGGCGTAGATCGGGCGCGGCGCCGTCGCGTTCCGCATTCGTCCACATGCCGGACCCGACGAGCCGTCACTCGTGCCGCACAGCGAAATCGTGTACACAGAGCCGCCAATTGTCCTGACCGGCGGCTCGCGCCGGTCGATCGGCCGGACGCACGGCTCGCTCGTCACGAACCTGCCGGCGCCGGGCACTGTCCCATGGGGCACACCGTGAGCCCACTCCTCGACAAGATCCGCGTTCTCGACCTCACCAACGTGCTGGCGGGACCGTTCTGCTGCTACCAGATGGCGCTGCTCGGCGCCGACGTGATCAAGGTGGAGGTCCCCGGCTCGGGCGACCTCGCACGCCAGCTCGGCGCCGATCCGGACCTCAACAAGGCCCTGATGGGCGTCTCGTTCCTGGCCCAGAACGCCGGCAAGCGCTCGCTCACCGTCAACTTGAAAGACAAGGTCGGCAAGGCGGTGTTCCGTCGTCTCGTCGAGAGCGCCGACGTGCTGGTGGAGAACTTCCGCCCCGGCGTGATGGACCGCCTCGGGCTCGGCTGGTCCGCCCTCAAGGAGATCAAGCCGAGCCTCGTCTATTGCGCCATCTCGGGCTTCGGTCAGACCGGGCCGCTGCACGGCAACCCGGCCTACGACCAGATCGTGCAGGGTCTCGCCGGCGTGATGAGCGTGACGGGCGACGAGAACTCCGCCCCGCTGCGGGTCGGCTATCCGGTCGCCGACACGATCGGTGGGATCACGGCGGCGTTCGCCATCGCGGCCGCCCTGGTGCGCCGCGGCCGCACCGGCGAGGGCGAGTTCATCGACGTGTCGATGCTCGAGTCGACGCTGGTCACCATGGGCTGGCAGGTGTCGAACTATCTGGTCGCGCATGTGCAGCCGCGGCCGATCGGCAACGAGAACATGACGGCGAGCCCGTCCGGCACCTTCGCGACCGGCTCCGGCCCGCTCAACATCGCGGCCAACAAGCAGGAGCAGTATGTCGCGCTGTGCGGCGTGATCGGCCGCCCGGAGCTCGCCACCGACCCGCGCTACGTCGATCGCGAGGACCGCAAGAAGCGCCGCGCCGAGCTGAAGGCCGAGATCGAGAAGGCGCTCGCGCGAAAAACCGCCAAGGAGTGGTCGGTGCTGCTCAACGCCAAGGGCATCCCGGCCGGCGAGGTGCTGACTATCCCGCAGGTGCTGGAGCATCCGCACATCAAGGAGCGCGGCCTCGTCACGCGCTTTCCCGGGGCTCCCGGCGTCGAGCGCGAGGTGCCGGTGGTGCGCTCCGGCTTCAAGCTCGCGAGCGGCGATCCCGAGCCGCGCTCGCCGCCGCCGGCGCTCGGTGCCGACACCGACGCGCTGCTGGCCGAGCTCGGCTACGGACCGGAGGAGATTCGCGCGCTGCGTGACGGCGGCGCGGTCTGACGTGTTTTCCGTCACCCTGAGGTGGCCGCGCAAGGCGCGGCCCTCGAAGGGCGACGGCCCCCGACTCTGCGGCCGTCGCCCTTCGAGGCTCGACCTCCGGTCGAGCACCTCAGGGTGACGGACACAGGCCGACAGAACGAACCGAGGATCCAATGAGCGAGCGCCAAAAACTGTCGCCGTCCGACTGGTGGGCGACGTCGATCATCGAGATGAAGCCCGGCATGATCCGCTATCGCGGCTACGCGATCGAGGATCTGATCGGTCGGGTCGGCTTCGCCGAGATGGTCTATCTGCTCACCCGCGGCGAGTTGCCGTCGAAGCCGGCCGCCAAGCTGCTCGAGGCCGCCATGGTGGCGGCCGTCGATCACGGCCCGCAGGCGCCGTCGATCGCCATCGCCCGCATGGCGATGACCTGCGGGGTCGGCATCAACAACGCGATGGCGTCGGCCACCAACGTGCTGGGCGACGTGCACGGCGGCGCCGGCGAGCAGTGTGTCGAGCTGTTCAACGCGGTCGCGGCCCGGCTGCCCGAGGGGGCGCGCGATGCCGCGACCGTCGATGCGGAAATGATCACCAAGGCCGTCACCGAGGAGATCGAGGCGCTCGCCGCCCGTGGCATCAAACACGTGCCGGGCTTCGGCCACCGCTTCCATCACCTCGATCCGCGCGCTCCTCGCATCCTCGCGCTGGTCGACGCGGCCGCCGCGGAGGGCGCGGTGAGCGGCCTGTTCGCCGCCATCGGCAGGACGGTCGAGGACGTGATCGCGGCGCGGCGCGGCGGCAAGCGCGTGCCGATGAACATCGATGGTGCCACCGGCGTCGTCTTCGCCGAGCTGGGCTTCCCGCCGCCTTTGTGCCGTGGCCTGTTCGTGCTGTCGCGCTCGGTCGGCTGCCTCGCCCATGCCTGGGAGGAGAGCCAGTCGGACTACCGCAACAAGGGCCCGATCCCGCGTGATCAGATCTGGACCTACACGGGCCCGGGTCCGCGAAAAGTGCCGGAGTGAGTCGGCGGCGGCCCGGTTCGCGGCCTCTCTGCCCTCACCCTGAGGAGCGAACCGAAGGTTCGCGTCTCGAAGGGCGAGGAGGACAACCGCGGGCCGCATGGCGGCCTCATGGTTCGAGACGCGCGCCTGCGGCGCGCTCCTCACCATGAGGAGCAGCGACGTGATCAGCTGCCGCGCCCGAAGAGCCGCAGCACCATCTGTCTGATCCGCCCGAAAAGCACGCCGAGCATCAACGACACGCCGCCGAGCTCGGCCGGCGCGAGTGCGGCGTCGGGGGCCCGCAGGCGCGCGTCGACGTTGCTCGCGAATGCCGCCCCGATGCGGCCGACGAGATCGCGGACCAGATCCGAGCGGCCGAACTGGGCGAGCGGCCCCTGCAGCGTGAAGGCGATGACGCAATCGACGCCCGTCGCCGGAGCACCGGTGGCTGCCGTCGCTTCCGACAGCGTGTACTCCACGCGGCCCGATGCGCGCGATCCGCTCTTGCGGTCGCTGCCGCGGCCCTCGATCACCATGCGGTGCGCGCCGTCGTCGCGCGCCATCGTGCCGTCGCCGGAAAAGCCTGCGCTGATCGGCCCGAGCTTCACCTCCATGCGGCCGGCGAGTCGGCCGTCCGCGCCCGGCGGATCGAGCGCGAGGCCCGGCATGCAGGCCGCGACCCGCGCCGGATCGCGCATCAGATCCCACACGGCGTCGCGCGGATGCTCCAGCACGAAACTCTGGGTGAAGCGCGTCTCGCCATCCTCCACCGTGACGGGCCCGACCTCGACCTTTATCCGTCGCACGGGTGCGCTGGGCGTGTGTTTGGCGGCGACCACGGGCGACGGGTTGCGAGGCGCCGCAGTTGCGGCCGCGGTCGGAACGGAGATCGGTGCCGACGTTCCCGGTCCCGGCGCCGGGCCGGCCCAACGCTCTGTCGGCAACGCCGGCACGGCGGGAGCTTCGGCCGCCACGGTCTCGATCGCCTCGACGATGCCGGCATAGCCGGTGCAGCGGCACAGATTGCCGCTCATCTCGGTGCGGATGTCGAGGTCCGGCTCGATGCTCTTGCGGCGAATCAGATCACGTGCGGCGACGAGCTGACCCGGCGTGCAGTAGCCGCATTGCAGCGCGTGCGACGTGGAGAAGGCGTCGCGCAAGCGCGCCATCAGCGGATCGTCGTCGAATCCCTCGATGGTGCGCACGCGCGCGCCGTCGCAGGCGACCGCGAAGGTGATGCAGGAGCGCGCGATCTCGCCGTCGATCTCGACCGTGCAGGCGCCGCAGACGCCGTGCTCGCAGCCGATATGCGTGCCGGTGAGAAGGAGCTGCTCGCGCAGGAAATCGGCGAGATGCGTGCGCGGCGTCACCTCGGCCGTGACGGTGCGGCCGTTGACCGCGAGCGTGATCGTCGTCATCGGCGCACCTCCGCGACCGCGCGGCCCACCGCGGCGACCGCGAGCCGCATCTTGAAGTCATCGCCGGCGAGGCCGGCCTCGGTCAGCATGTCGCGCACCGCAGCGGCATCGGCGAAACGGTCTAGCAGGCGGGCGCCGGCGCCGCGGCTCGCCTCGATCACGATCGGCCGGCCAGCTGTGGCGCCGGCGACGATGCGGCAGACGCCGCGCTCGGGATCGTGCACGGCGACCCCCATGGCCTCGGCGAACTCGCCGGTCTTGCGGCATATCTTCTCGAAGCCGAAGCGCGCCGCCGCCGAGAAGCGGGGGATGCGCACGCCGTCGACGATCTCGCCGTCCTCCAGGGCGCTGCTCAGCGCCCCGCGGACGAAGTCCTCCGCCGCCACGCGCCGCTGGACGCCATCGGGCTTCGTGATCAGGATCTCGGCGCCGAGCGCCGTCAGGGTCGAGACCCAGTCGGCGGCCGGGTCGGCATGCGCGAGGCTGCCGCCGATGGTGCCGCGCGAGCGCACCGCCCGGTAGGCGATGCCGCGCGCGACGTGCGCCATGAACCCGCCGGTCGGATCGGCGACGCGCCGATCCTCGATCGCCGCGTGGGTGACGACGGCGCCGAACGTCACGGCGTCGGCGCTCTCTTCGACGCGCCCCAGCTCCGGAATGCGGGTGATGTCGATCAGACGCGTCGGCCGTGCGAGTCTCAGGTTCAGCATCGGGCCAAGCGACTGGCCGCCGGCCATGATCTTGGCGTCCGGATCAGCCGCGAGCAGCGCGCAGGCCTCGGCGACGCTCGCTGGGCGGACGTAATCGAATGCGGCGGCCTTCATATGACGCTCGCCTTTCCGGTCATTCCGGGGCGCGCTGAAAGCGCGAACCCGAAATCCAGCAACGGCTTCGGTGCAAGTGACTGGATTCCGGATCCGGCGCTCTCGCGCCGGTCCGGAATGACCGAAGAAACTCTCATTCCGCAGCCTCGCGACGTTGCGCCGTCGTGATCGCCTCGACGATGCGGCGCGGCGTGATCGGCGACATCAGCAGCTCCGCGCCGAGGTCCTTCAGCGCGTCGTTGACGGCGTTGGTGAGCGCCGCCGGCGGCGCGATGGCGCCGCCCTCGCCGATGCCCTTCTGGCCGAAGCGCGTGTAGGGCGACGGCGTCTCCATGTGCAGGATTTTCAGGTTCGGCATCTCGGTCGGGCCGGGCAGCAGATAATCGGAGAGCGTCGAGGCGAGCGGCTGGCCGCGCTCGTCGTACGCCATCTCCTCGTAGAAGGCGGTGCCGATGCCCTGCGCGGTGCCGCCGATGATCTGGCCGTCGACGATCATCGGGTTCACCAGCACCCCGCCGTCCTCGACGATCACGTAGTCGAGGATCTCGGTCTCGCCCGTGTCGGTGTCGACCGCGACGACGGCGGCATGCGCCGCGTAGCTGAACGTGCCGGTGTCGCGCGCCGCCTTGTAGCCCGCCGTCACCTCGAGCCCGCCGGGATCGACGTCGAGCGGCAGATCCTGCGGTCGGCGATACCAGGTGCGGGCGATCTCGGCGACACTCATGCGGCCGCCGGGACCGATCACCTCGCCGCCCTCGAGACGAACCGTCGCGACATCCGCCTGCAGCAGTGCCGCGCCGATCTTCTTCACTCGCTCGGCGAGCGCGTCGCAAGCGCTCGCGACCGCGCCGCCCGACATGATCATGCAGCGCGAGCCCCAGGTGCCGGTGGAGTAGGGCGTCATCGCGGTGTCGCCGTGGATCAATCTGATCAGCTCGTGTGGCACGCCGAGAATCGAATGCGCGACCTGCGAGAGCGTCGTCTCAAGACCCTGGCCGTGACTGTGCGCGCCGATGCGCAGCTCGAGCCCGCCGTCCGGCGTGAAGCGCGCCTGGCACTGCTCGTGGCCCGGCACGAACGGGATTCCCCAAGCCGAGTAGACGCTGGTGCCGTGGCCGGCCTGCTCGGCATACATGGAGAAGCCGATGCCGATGCGCCGGCCGTCCGGCTCGCCGCGTGCCTGACGCGCCCGCACGGCGGCCAAGTCGATGGCTTCGATGGCGCGGCGCAACGCCTCCGGATAGTCGCCCGAATCGAAGTGCCGCTTCGCCACGTTGTCGAACGGCATTTGCTCGGGCCGCACCAGGCTCTTCATGCGCAGCGCGGTCGGCTCGATGCCGATGTCCCGCGCGAGCGCGTCGAGCGTCACTTCCAGGGCGAAGCAGGCGCCGGTGCGGGCGACGCCCCGATAGGGCAGGATCGGTGGCTTGTTGGTGGCGACCGAGTGCACGCGGCAGCGATAGTGCGAGAAGTCGTAGAGGCCCGGGAGAATGCTGCCGATCTGGCCGCCCTCCAGGCAGGCCGAGAACGGATAGGCCGAGTAGGCGCCGCAATCGACGCTCGCCTCGCAGTCGAGCCCGAGCAGACGGCCGTCGGCGTCCGCATAGGCCGTGAGTCGATAGTGATGCTCGCGGCAATCGGCACCGGCGACCAGATTCTCACGACGATCCTCGAGCCAGCGCAGCGGGTGGCCGAAGCGCCGCGTCGCGACGGCGAGCGCCACCTCCTCGGGCAGCAGGATGCCCTTGTAGCCGAAGCCGCCGCCGACATCCGGCGCGATCACCCGGATCGCGCCCTCGTCGATGCCGAGGCACTCGGCGAGGCCGGAGCGCACGATGTGCGGTTGCTGGGTCGACGACCAGATCACGAGCTGGTCGACGCGGCTGTCCCATTCGGCGATTACGCCGCGGCCTTCCAGCGGGCTCATCACCTGGCGCGCGGTGCGCAGCTCGCGGGTGACGCTGTAGGCGGCCTTCGCCGTCAGCTCGGCCGCGTTCACGTCGGTGAGCGAGACGAGGAAGAGATTGTCGCCCCAGTGATCGTGCAGGAGCGGCGCGTCCGCGGCGCGCCCCTTCAGCATGTCGACGACGGCGGGCAGCTCCTCGAAATCGACCTCGATCTCGGCGACGATATCCTCGGCCTCGGCGCGGGTGGGGGCGACGGCGAGCGCGATCAGCTCGCCGACGTGACGGACCCGGTCGCCTGCCAGCACGGGCTGGGTCGACGACTTGAAGCCGGGCAGGGTGGTGTCGGCTCTGATCTCGCGAACGCCGTCGAGATCGGCGGCGAGAAGGACGTTGGGCCGGAGGTGATCCGGCACCCGCACGGCGAGAATCCGCGCATGCGCCAGCGGGCTGCGCAGGAACGCCACCTCCTGCTGGCCGGCCAGCCGGATGTCGCCGACATAGCGGCCGCGGCCGCGCATGTAGCGGTCGTCCTCCTTGCGCGGCAGCCGCGCTCCGATGCCTGCGTCAGTCATCTCGCTGGTCCGCTGCTGATCACGTCGCGCCCTCGCTCCCGGCGGCTCTATATGTATGACAAGTGATGCTACCGACGCCGTGCCGGTCCGGCAAGGCGCGGCCCCGTCGCTCCGCGGCTCGGCTTCGGGGCGACCTTGCCGCGCAGCTCGATGTCCAGGCTGACACAGTCGCCCCGATAGGAGATCTCGCCGACATAGATCGCGACACCGTCGGCGTCGGTGACCACGCATCGCGCCTCGGCGGTCGGCGCCGACAGGCCGATGCCGAGCAGCTTCGCCGTCTCGATGTCGGCCGTGCCGATGGTCAGCGTCTGATGCGCGCGCGCGATCTCGATGTCCTTCATCTCGGCGAGGACGACCAGCGCGGCGCGCGACGTGAACTGCTTCGGCGCCCGCCGGAAGATGTCGCGCGCGAGATGCACGCGCGCGTAGCCGAACGGCTCGTCGCCGCGCTTCTGCAGGCTGCGCAGGAACCGATAGGCGGCGGCCGGCCGGCCCTCGCCCGGCTCGATGCGCGGCGTCCCGGCGAGACCGGCCGGGAGCGGATACGGCACGTTCTCGCGGATGCCGGCGATCAGGCTCTCCCAGTCGGTCGCGAGCGCCAGCCAGCGGCGGTGATCGACCGTGTTGGTGACGAAGGTGCCGCGGCCCTGCTGCGATTCCAAGAGGCCCTCGGACTGGAGCAGCTCGATCGCCTGGCGCACCGTGACGCGGGCGACGTCGAACTCGCGCTCGAGCTCCTCCAGCGTCGCGATCTTCTCGCCGACCGACCAGACGCCGTCGCGCAAGCGTCGGCGCAGCACGGAGGCGACCTGCAGGTAGCGCGGCACGCGGCTGTCGGCATCGCTCGTCGCGCTGTTGCGCCTCGGGCGACCGGTCGTGGTGCGAGGGCGGGACAGCCTCATCGTGTCCTCCGGCTCGAACGCGCGCGTCTCATGGCGCGTGCTCCGCGAACATGTCGATCATGCCGCCGACCAGATTCTCGGCGAGGAGCCGCGCTTCGACGTCGACTCCGCCGCCGGCCGGCACCAGCCGGTCGCGCATCGCGGCGATCTCGGCAACGAGCGTGCGGCGGGCCGCGACGGCGGCGTCGAGATCGACGCGCTCGAACCGGATCGTCGCGCCGGGCGCCAGCCGTCCGAGCGCCGGCAGGTCGGCCGAGATCACGGTGGCGATCTTCGGATAGCCGCCGGTGGTCTGGCGGTCGGCGAGCAGCACGATCGGCAGGCCGTTGCCCGGCACCTGGATGGCGCCGGGGGCGATGCCGTCCGAGACGATGTTGAAGCCGTCGTGATGCGCGATGGTCGGCCCGTCGAGCCGCATTCCCATGCGATCGGTCGCCGCCGTCACTTTATATGTCTGGTTCAGGAACGTCGTGATGCCTTCGTCGGTGAAGTGATCGTCCTGGGGACCGAGCACGACGCGCACCCGCTCCGCCGCCGCGAACGACGTGTCGGGAAGATGCAGCTCGTCGCGCTCCGGCGCCGCCGCAGCGGCGAGCGGAAGGCGGTCCCCGGCCGCCAGCGCGAGTCCCGCGAAGCCACCGAGCGCGCCGCGCAAGAGCGTCGAACGGCTGCCGAGGAAGAGGGGCGCATCGAAGCCGCCGGCGACGGCGAGATAGCCGACCACGCTGCCCGACAGCCCGCCGATGCGCAGCCGCTCGCCGCGCACGAGACGCGTGCTGGTCAGCGGCGGCACCTTTCGCGCGATGTCGCCGTTCTCGTCCAGCACCTCGACGGTCGCGTGGCCGCCCGCGAAGGCGACACGCACGCTCTCGGCCTCCACTGTCAGGGTCGGTCCGAGATAGGCGATCTCGAGCGCAGCGGTCTCGGGCGGATTGCCGGCCAGGAGATTCGCGGCGGCGAGTGCGACGCGGTCCATGGCGCCGGACACCGGAATGCCGAAGCGCTGATGGCCGACCCGACCGGCGTCCTGCAGGGTCGTCGCCGGGCCGGGCGCGACGACGCGCAGGGCCGGGCTGTCGCCCGTGGTCGCGGGACGGGCTGGATCCGGGCCCGCGCTCATGTTGCGGACTCCGGAACGAGATCGATCCTCGGGGCCGGCTCGGGTGACAGGACCAGCGCGCCGTCGGCGGCCTGCGCGGCCAGCCTCTCGTACTCCGCGAGGCCGATCGGCTCGAACCGCACCTTGTCACCGGCCGCGAGCAGGGCGGGTGGATCGCGACGCAGATCCCACATCAGCGCCGGGGTGCGGCCGATCAGGTTCCAGCCGCCCGGGCTCTCGATTCCGTAGACGGCCGTCATCGCCGTGGCGATGGCGATCGAGCCGGCCGGCACTTTTACGCGCGGATCTGTGCGTCGCGGCAGGCGCAACGCGGGTGGCGTATCGCCCATGTAAGGGAAGCCTGGGAGATAGCCGAGCATGTAAACGTGATAGGTCTCGGCGCTGTGCAGGGCGGCGATCTCGGCCGCCGTCAGCCCGGTCGCGGCGGCGACGTCGGCGAGGTCGGGGGAGACGGCGGGATCGTAGCAGGCCGGCAGCCGCCACAGCCGGCCGGGGCGCTCGATCGCATCGAGCCCGGCCGCCATCGCGGCGAGCCGTGCCGACAGATCGGCGGGCGCGATCAGCAGCGGATCGTAGTGCACCATCAGCGACCGGAAGGTCGGCACCAACTCGACCACGCCGGCGATCGGCGCGTCTTCCAGGCGCCGCGTCAGCGCCAGCACCAGCGCGCTCACGCGCCGGTCGACCTCGCGGCCGAACTCCACCACCAGGGCGGTGTCGCCGCTCGCCAGGATGCGGGGCTCCGGATGCTGCGTCGCGTTCGACATCTCTCGTCCGACCGGCGTCGGGCCGGTCCTTCGGGCGGGTCCGTCGCCGGCCGTCGCCCGTTGGTGGTTCGTGCCGCCGGCGCGTCCACGTCGCCCGAAAGAACGGCAGTGCGGGTGGTTGCGCGCCGCGTCGGCTGTTGTATGGTTGTCCTATAAATAGCACCAGTCGTCCACCCTCGGCATTGCCGGAAAAGACGGCGTTCCGTGATCCCCACCGGATCCCCACCGGAGAGACGAAGCGCAATGGCGAAGCGGATCAATCTCAACGCCGACATCGCGGAAGGCTGGGGTGCCTACAATATCGGCAACGATGCCGAGCTGATGACCATCATCAAGTCGGCCAACGTCGCTTGCGGCTTCCATGCCGGCGACCCCAACTCCATGCACCGCCTCTGCATGCTGGCGAAGGAGCAGGGGGTCAGCATCGGCGTGCATCCCGGCTTCAACGATCTCTGGGGCTTCGGCCGCCGGCGCATCCAGATGAAGCCCGTCGACTTGGAATACATGGTCGCCTATCAGATCGGCGCCCTCCAGGGCATGGCCCGCTACTCCGGCCTGAAGGTGACCCATCTCAAGCCGCACGGGGCGCTCAACAACATGGCGGCGGAGGACGAGGAGTACGCGCTCGCCATCGGTCGCGCCATCAAGACGGTCGATCCGTCGATCATCTACGTCGCGCTCGCCGGCTCCAAGATGCAGTGGGCGGCCGAGAAGCTCGGCCTGCCGCTCGCCCGCGAGGGCTTCGTCGACCGGATGTACTACGACGACGGCAATCTCGCCTCGCGCGCGCTCTCCGGCACGGTGCTCAAGGACGCCGAGGAGGCGGCCCGCCGCACCGTCCGCATGGTGGTGGACGGCGAGATCGTCTCGATGAACGGCAAGGTCGTGAAGGTCGAGGTCGACACGCTCTGCGTCCACGGCGACGAGCCGACCGCGGTCGGCGTCGCCCGCACGGCGCGCGCCGCGCTGGAGAAGGCCGGCGTCGAGATCGTTCCGCTCACCGAGATGGAGCTGCCGGGACAATGAGCGCCGAGACGCTCGTGAAGGGCTACGACACGCTGCGCCGCGAGATCGCGGCCCGCGATCGCGGATTGCGCGAGAAGGTGATGTCGCTCGACGAGGCGGCCCGCCTCGTCTCGGACGGCGATCACGTCGCGATCGGCGGCTGCACGCTGTCGCGCACCCCGATGGCGATGATCTGGGCGCTGATCCGGGCGCGCCGGACCGGCCTCACGGTGTCGCGCTCGATCACCTCGACCGAGGGAGACCTGATCTTCGCCTCGGGGCTCGGCAAGAAGATCGTCACGAGCTGGTTCAGCCAGGGCATCGTGTGGGGCATCTCCAAGGTGATGCGCCACCATGTCGAGAAGGGGCTGGCCGAGTTCGACGAGTGGAGCCACATGGCGATGGGCCTGCGCTATCGGGCCGGCGGCATGGGCATTCCGTTCATGCCGGTGCGCTCGATGGTCGGCTCCGACGTGGCGCGCATCCGCGCCGACGAGGTGAAGCCGGTGCGCTGCCCGTTCACGGGCGACGAGGTGATGGCGCTGCCGGCGCTCAATCCCGACGTGGCGCTCATCCACGTCCAGCGGGCCGACGCCTACGGCAACGCCCAGCTCGACGGCCTGCAGTTCATGGACATCGACATCGCGATGGCCGCGAGCAAGGTGATCCTCACGACCGAGCGGATCGTCTCCAACGACCAGATTCGCCGTGCGCCCGACCACACGCGGATCCCGTTCTTCACCGTCGAGGCCGTCGTCGAGGTGCCCTACGGTTCGGTGCCGCACGAGTGCTACGGCCAGTACGAGCCGATCTTCGCCCAGCTCGACAACTATGCGGCGCTGACCGCGAAGGATCCGGTCGCCGGCGTGAAGACGTATCTCGACGAGTTCGTCCACGGGCCGAAGGACTGGGCCGACTATCTCTCCAAGGTGGGGCTCGAGACCTTGCTGACCGCGAGCCGCCGGGGCCGGGTGATCTACAATGACTGACCACGCCGCGACCTCGACCGTCTACACGGCCTCCGAGCTGATCGCCATCATGGCGGGCCGGCTCCTCACCGACGGCCAGATCGTCTTTGCCGGCGTCGGCATCCCGCTCCTCGCCGCGACGCTCGCGCAGCGCGTGTTCGCGCCGAAGCTCACCATCCTGTTCGAGGGTGGCGTCATCGGCCCGTTCATCAAACCCGGCGAGCTGCCGCCCTCCACCAACGAGCAGCGCTGCACCCGCCGCGCCAACATGGTGCTGCCCTCCACCGACGTGCTACTGCTGCTGCAGCGCGGCTATGTCGACGTCGGCTTCATGGGCGGCGCCCAGATCGACCGCTTCGGCAACCTCAACTCGTCGTTCATCGGGCCGGCCGACAAGCCTTCGATCCGGTTGCCAGGCACCGGTGGCGGCAACGACATCTCCTCGCTCACGAACATGATCGTCGCGATGAAGCACGAGCGGCGCCGCTTCGTGGAGAAGGTCGACTTCATCACGTCGCCGGGCTGGATCGACGGCGGCGGCAGCCGTGCCCGGTGCGGCCTGCCGACCGGCGGGATGTGGCGCGTCGTCACCGACCTCGCCGTGATGGGCTTCGACGAGGAGACCCGGGAGATGGAGGTGCTGGCGCTGCATCCCGGCGTCAGCTTCGAGCAGGTGCAGGACAACACCGGCTTCACGCTGCGCCGCGCCCGCGAACTCGCGGTCACGACGCCGCCGCAGGCCGAGGAACTGGCGTTGATCCGCGAGCTCGATCCCGGGCGCCTCTACACGGCTTGACCGATCGACGACCCGCCGTCCGGCCTGGCCGGGCGGCAATTCCGATTTCGCCGGCGGCCGCCGCGGCGGCGCCGCTCTTCCACGGACTGACAAGGTCGTGAACCGACCGGAGGACTTGCATGGCCCCCAACTTGGCCCCAAACCGTGAGACCGTCTACGGCGTCGCGATGCGCAACTTCACGCGCTATCCCGAGATGCCCGACGCCAAGGGGCTGATCGAGTACGGCGTGCGCATGGAGGAGCTCGGCTTCGAGTCGTTGTGGGCCTGGGACCATACGCTGCTCGGCGTCGATCCGAACTTCCCGATTCACGACGCGCTGCTGATGCTCACCGCCGTCGCGGCCCGCACCACGAAGATCAAGATCGGCACCGGCATCCTCGTGATGCCGCTGCGCAACCCGGTGCTGCTGGCCAAGGAGCTCGCCACCATCGACCACATTTCCGACGGCCGCATGATCCTCGGCGCCGCGGTCGGCTGGTATCGCCGCGAGTTCGATTCGCTCGGCGTCGACTTCACCAAGCGCGGCAAGATCATGGAGCAGAGCCTCGAGATCGTGACGCGGCTGTGGACCGAGGAGAAGGTGGTCGGCGACTACGACCCCTACAACCTGCGCGGCGCCGTGATGTATCCGAAGCCGGTGCAGAAGCCGCGCATCCCGATCCTGATCGGCGGCTACGTCGACGCGGTGCTCAAGCGCGCCGCCACTAAGGGCGACGGCTGGCTGACCTACTACTACACGGCCGAGGCCTTCGCCCGCACCTGGGCCAAGGTGCGCGGCTTCGCCGAGGAGGCGGGCCGCGATCCGGACGAGCTGATCTCGACCAACCAGCTGCCGATCTGTGTCGGTCCGCGGGACAAGATCGAAGGCCCGATGAAGCACTGGCTGCAGACCGAGTGGGACTACGCCTCGTGGTCGGAATCGACCATGGATTCCGCCATCATGGGCACGCCGGAGGAGTGCGTCGAACAGCTGCAGGCGCACCTCGCGACGGGCATCGACCGCATCATCTTCGTGCCGTATCGTTACGAGGCGGAGCAGATCGACGCCATCGCCAACGACATCCTGCCGAAGCTGAAGGCGCGGTGACGCGACGCGCCCGCCCGGTCTCGCCGGGTGGGCTTCGACCGTGCCGTTCCGGCGACGTCCAGAACAGAAGAAGTCACGCGTCGGCGGCACGACACTTGCTTGAATTCCGGGAGACGACAGGGAGACTGCAATGCATACCAGGACTGCCAAGCTCGCTCTCGCTTTGCTCGGAGCGACGCTGCTCGCCGGGCCCGCGCTCGCCCAGGAGACGATCAAGATCGGGGTGACGCAGCCCCTCACCGGTGCCTTCGCGGCGTCCGGCAACTACGTCGCGCAGGGCGCGCGCATCGCCGAGGACCAAATTAACGCCGCCGGCGGCGTGCTCGGCAAGAAGATCCAGCTCGTGATCGAGGACTCGAAGTCGAACCCCACCGAGGCGGTGGCGACCGTCGAGAAGCTGATCGTGCGCGACAAGGTGCCGGTGCTCATGGGCGCCTGGAGCTCGACGCTCACTCTCGCGGTGATGCCGAAGCTGCAGGAATACAAGGTCCCGATGGTGGTCGAGACGTCGTCCTCCGGCAAGATCACGACCTCGGGCAACCCCTACATCTTCCGCATCAGCCCGACCTCGGAAATGGAGGCGGTCGCGTTCAAGGCGCTGGTCCCGAAGCTCGCCATCAAGAAGGCGGACTTTCTGAACACCAACAACGATTTCGGCATCGGCTCGGCGGCCGAGTACTCGAAGATGCTGAAAGGCCAAGGCGTCGCCATCGGCGTGATGGAGACGATGGACCCGAAGGCGACCGACTTCTCGGCGCAGCTCACCCGCATCAAGGCGTCGGGCGGCGACACGCTGTTCGTCACGACGGCGGTCGAGCAGCTGACCCTGATCCTCAAGCAGGCGAAGGAGCTGCAGCTCAACGCCCGGATCGTCAGCACGGGCGGCTCCAACTCGCCCGATCAGCTGATCACCCAGGCCGGCGAGGCGGCCAACGGCTCGTTCCACACCGTGTTCTTCCCGCCCTGGTTCCCCGAGGTGGTCACCAACCCGGAGCCGGCCAAGCGCTACATGGACGAGTGGAAGAAGCGCGGCCACGAGCCGGGCGGCTTGACCGAGGGCTTCCGGGGCTTCGACGGCATCCACGTGATCGTCGAGGCGATCAAGATCGCCGGCAAGGCCGAGCCCGCCGCGATCAAGGACGCTCTGTGGAAGACCAAGGTCAAGGGCATCTACGGCAACATCGAGTTCATCAAGCAGGGGCCCGCCGGCTCCGAGAGCGGCCAGAACGTCCCGTCGATCTATCTGGTCAAGATCGACGGCGGCAAGGTGGTGAAGTCGGGCCTCTGATCGCCCCTGCAATCGTGCGCCGCCCGCCGGGCGGCGCACCCGTTCCCGCTCTCCCTGTCGCGTGAGGTCATGGATCAGCTTCTCCAGCACGCTCTCAATGCCATGATCCTCGGCGGCACCTATGCGCTGCTCGGGATCGGCCTGACGCTGATCTTCGGCATCATGCGGGTCGTCAATTTCACCCACGGCGAGCTCTACGCCTTCGGCGCCTACATGATGTACATGTGGGTGATGCTGATCGGCGCGAACTTCGTCGTGTCCATCGCGCTCGCCGTGGCACTCGGCGTGCTGCTCGGCGCCGGGATCGAGATCCTCCTCCTGCGCCGGCTGCGCGGCGCCGACATCGACACCACCATGCTGGTGATGATCGGCGCCTGGATCGCGATGCAGAACACCGAGCAGCTCGTGTGGACGGGCGTCGCCAAGTCGATCGACTCGCCGTTTCCCTCGGCGCCGCTCGTCATGGGCGGCGTTTCGGTGTCGTGGACACGCCTGTTCGTCTTCGTCGTCGCCGTCGCGCTGATCGCCGCGACCTGGGTGCTGATCCAGAAGACGCGGCTCGGCAAGGCGATGCGCGCCACCTTTCAGGATCGCGAGGCCGCGGCCCTGATGGGCGTGCGCATCGATCGCGTCCACACCGCGACCTTCGCGATCGGCTCCGGCCTCGCGGCCGCCGCGGGCGCGCTGCTCGGCCCGGTCTTCGTCGTCTATCCGACGATCGGTGACCTCGCCTCGCTCAAGGCCTTCGCCATCGTCATCCTCGGCGGCCTCGGCAGCATTCCGGGCGCCACCATCGGCGGCTTCATCCTCGCCTTCATGGAGGAGCTCGGCGCCGGCTACATCTCGTCCGGATACCGCGACGCCATGGGCTTCCTGCTGATCATCGTGATCCTGCTGGTGAAGCCCACCGGCCTGTTCGCGCGCAAGGAGCGGATCGGATGAGCCGCGCCGTCACGCTCGCCTGGGTCGTCTTCCTGTTCACGCTGCCGCTGTGGATGAACGACCTCTATATCCTGCATGTCCTGATCATCGCCGGCATCTTCATCATCGCGGCGATGAGCCTCAACCTGCTGCTCGGCTACACGGGGCAGCTCAGTCTCGGCCACGTTGCCTTCTTCGGCATCGGGGCCTATGTATCGAGCCTCGTCTCGCTCGGCTTCGAGATCCACGTCTTCGACATGCCGGTGTCGCTCGCCCCGAAGCCGGTCTGGTTCTCGATGATCCTCGCCGTGGTCTTCGCCGGCCTGTGCGGCTACATGATCGGGAAGATCTCGTTCAAGGTGCGCGGCGCCTACTTCGTCATCGTGTCGGTGAGCTTCGCCGAGGTGACGAGGCTCGTCGCGCTCAACTGGGTCGAACTGACGCAGGGGCCGATGGCCCTCAACAACATCCCGTTCCTCAAGCTGTGGCTCCCCGGCGTCGGCGACATCGACATCCTGGGCAAGGTGCCGAACTACTATCTGGTGCTCACCGTGGCGGTCGTCACCTATGTGATCATCCGCCGTCTGGTGCACTCCCGCGCCGGCCGCGCCATGATCGCGCTGCGCGAGAACGAGCCGCTCGCCACCTCGGTCGGCATCGACGTGACTCGCTTCCTGGTGCTGGCGACCGTGGTCTCGGCCGCGCTCGCCGGCCTCGCCGGCGCCGTCTACGCCCATTACGTGCGGATCGTCGATCCCGACGTGTTCCTGTTCATCTACACGGTCACGATGGTGATCATGGTGGTGACGGGCGGCAAGGGCACGCTCGCCGGCCCGATCGTCGGCGGCCTGATCTTCGGCCTGCTGCCCGAGGTGCTGCGCGGCTTCGAGGTGAAGCCCGAGATCCAGTGGGTCGTCTACGGCGTGCTGATGATCCTGATCGTCTACTTCCTGCCGGAGGGGATCGTGCCGGCCCTGCGTGACGCCTGGCGCCGTGCGCGCGGCCGATCCGGCCCGCCACCGGCGGAGCCGGCCGCCGTCGCTCCGGGTGCGACGCCAGCGGAGGCGCGGCCGTGAGCCACACCACGATCACGACGTCGCAGCAGGCGGCGGCGAGCGCAACGTCCGCGCCGGACGCGACGGCGCCGGTCGCCCTCGCCGTGACCGGGCTGTCGATTCGGTTCGGCGGGCTCACCGCCGTCGAGGACATGACCTTCGAGGTGCGCGAGGGCGAGGTCCTGTCGCTGATCGGCCCGAACGGCGCCGGCAAGACCTCGGCCTTCAACGCGATCACGGGCTACATCACGCCGTCGAGCGGCACCATCACGTATCGGGGCACGCCGCTCGCCGGCCTCAAGCCCGACCAGATCGCCGGCCACGGCGTGGTGCGCACCTTCCAGAAGACCTCGGTCTTCAACGGCCTTCCGGTGCTCGACAACGTGCTGATCGGCCTGCACCGGCGGGCGAGGCAGCACCCGCTCGCCATCATGCTCGGGCTTCCCGGCGTGCGACGCGACGAGGCGCGGCTGCGCGATCTCGCCTGGGAGATCCTCGATCTTGTCGCGCTGCGGCCGCGCGCCGACGAGGTCGCGGCGTCGCTCTCCTACGGCGAGCTGCGGCTGCTCGAGGTCGCGATCGCGCTCGCCGCAGAGCCGACGCTGCTGCTGCTCGACGAGCCGGTGTCCGGCATGAACCCGGCCGAGACCGGTGCCTTCATGGCGCTCATCGCCCGCATCCGGGCGAGCGGGATCACGATCCTGCTGGTCGAGCACGACATGAAGATGGTGATGGGCGTGTCCGATCGCGTGGTCTGCCTGAACCAGGGAAAAATCATCGCCGACGGTCCGCCCGCGGCGATCCAGCAGGATCCGCAGGTGATCCGCGCCTATCTCGGGGAAAGGTACGTCCGTGCTCGTGGTTGAGGGCCTGGTCTGCCGCTACGGCAAGGTGGAGGCGGTGCGCGACCTCACCATGCGGGTCGCGCGCGGCGAGCTCGTCACGTTGATCGGGGCCAACGGCGCCGGCAAGACGACGAGCCTCAAGGCGATCTCCGGCCTGCTGACGCCGGCGGCCGGCAAGATCACGTTCGACGGCGAGGACATCACCCGCGCCTCGGCGCGGCGCGTGCTGGAGCTCGGCATCGCCCATTGTCCGGAGGGGCGGCGCGTCTTCCCCTTCATGACGGTGCGCGAGAATCTGGAGATGGGCTGCTTCCTGCGCCGCGACTCCGCGGCGATCGCCGACGACATGGACCGCCTCTTCGCCCGCTTCCCGATCCTCGCCGAGCGGCGCGACCAGGCCGCCGGCACGCTCTCGGGCGGCGAGCAGCAGATGCTGGCGATCTCTCGCGCGCTGATGTCGCGGCCGAAGCTCGTCCTGTTCGACGAGCCGTCGCTCGGGCTCGCCCCCAATCTGGTCGAGCGCACCTTCGAGATCATCGAGGGCATCCGCAAGGACGGCGTTACTGTCGTGATGGTCGAGCAGAACGCGTTCGCGGCGCTGGAACTGTCAGACCGCTCCTACGTGCTGGAGCAGGGCCGGGTGACGCTCACCGGCACGGGTCGCGAGCTGTTGGAGAACCCGCACGTGCGCGCCGCCTATTTGGGGGCGTGAGATCGGCGGGGGCGTAGCGCCCTTCTAAATCCCGGCCAATCCCAGCAGCAGCGCGAGCACCCACATCACGATCGACACGATGGCGGTGCGGCGGGCGAAGGACAAATAGGTCTCGCGCATCACCATGGCGCTGACGCTCTGGGCGTAGGCGGGTGGCGGACGGTGCTCCTTCGGCAGGTAGAGCCACATCTCCATCCGGCGATAGTCCTTGGTCCGGGCCTCGATGGCCTTCAGCCACAGCACCCCCACCATCACCAGCGTGAGGAAGCCGCCGGCCTTGAAGGCGGCGCGCGGCTCGAACGACAAGCCGACCATCACGCAGAAGATCGCGAGCGAGCCGAACAGGCAGGCGCGCATGACGATCTCGAACGCGACCCGCCGCAGGATCTCCATGCCGCCTCCCCGCTGTCCGACCGCGTCGCGCCGCGGTGCCGGCCGTCGCGACCGATGACAAAGCAAGAGGGTACCGGCTGTTCCTGACGGTCTCAACGCGCTCACGAGGGGTTGAACGGCGGTCGCCGCGCCGTCGCGGTCGCCGTGCCGGTTCCGCTCACAAGCCGACCTGCAGAAAGGTGCCGACCGCCGGCATCGTCAGCAGCGCGGTCGCGGCGAGCCAGATGAACAGCGACACGGTGGTCGAGTCCTCGGCGCCCTTGACGTGCTCGTAGATGGCCGCCGGGATGCCGCCGAGGATCACGGTCGCGGTCGAGAGCATCAGCGAGGCGAAATAGAAGATCGCCGCCTGGCTGCCGAACAAGGGCTCGGCCATCAGGGCGGTCGAGAACACGTAGGCGACCGGCATCAGCGGGCTGAACAGCCCGTTGATCATGCCGAAGAACGCGATGCCGACGAAGTAGAAGGTGCGATCCATGACGAAACCTCAGCCGGCCTGCGTGGGCGAGAAGGCCAAGTAGGCGTAGAGCAGCGCGACGCGCAGCCAGAACAGCCAGACGACCCCGAACAGCCAGACGATGACGGGCGCGGCCGCCTTCGGGGTGACGCGCGCGACGACGGCGACCACCGGGTCGGTGACCCGGCAGAAGAACCGCCAGATGTAGTTGGTCGAATCGGTGCCGACGACGAGCCCGAGAACCACGCGGCCGAGCAGCGTGTACATCAGCGCCGCCAGGATGAAGTTCGGCACGAACAGCAGCCAGGAGCCGAGCGACTCTCCGATCGTCATGAAACAGTGTCCTCTCGCAATGCAGGGTCGGTTTCCCGTTTCCCCGCGCGCGGGGAGGGAAGGCTCGTCCTCGCGGTTCCATTGCACCGCGATCCGCTCGGCCGCAAGCCACAAAAAAGCGGGGTCCCGAAGGACCCCGCCGCGATCCCGAGGAGACGTCCCGGCGGGTCGCCCCGCCGGGAGTCTCGGGGTCAGGTCTTCTCCTGGAGGACCGTGCGGCCGCGCGGCTTGCGGATCTCGTCGATGAGAGCCTGCATCTCCGCGGAGGGCGCCTTGGTCACCAGGCTGACCAGGATGATGGTCAGGAAGCCGAGCGGCATGCCGAGCAGGCCGGCGGCGATGTTGGTGAGGTTGAACCAGCCGACCTTGTTGGCGAGCGGATGCGCCAGCGTCGGCCACACCTCCATGGCGTTCGGCAGCGTCATCGCCTTGGCGACGTCGACGACCGGCGCGCCGGTCATCGGGTTGAGCAGCGAGGTCATGCCGAAATACGCCACGCCGTAGCCCGGGAAGTAGCGGGTCACGAGAAGGTAGAACAGGCAGAGGCCGAACCCGGCGATGATGCCGGCGATGGCGCCCGCCGTGGTCGTCCGCTTCCACCACACGCCCATGATCAGCGCCGGGAAGTTGCCCGCCATGGCCAGCGAGAACGCCCAGCCCACCATCGCGAGGATGTCGGCCGGCTTGGTCGAGGCGAGGTAGGCCGCGAACACCGCGACGACCAGCAGCAGGACGCGCGCCACGATCAGCCGACGGGCGGTCGGCGCGTTCGGGTCGAGCATCTTGTAGTAGACGTCGTGGCTGAGCGCGTTGGCGATCGCGAGCAGCAGGCCGTCGGCGGTGGAGAGCGCAGCGGCGAGGCCGCCGGCCGCCACCAGGCCGGAGATCACGTAGGGCAGGCCCGCGATCTCGGGGGTGGAGAGCACGATCACGTCGGTGTTGATGACGAAGTCCTGCAGCCGGACGACGCCCGGATGCCCGGCCACCGCCTTGCACGCCGCGATCACGGCGTCGATGTTGGTGGCGTTCTTGCCGCAGATCTGGATCAGGCCGAGTTCGCCCCAGTTGAACAGCCAGGGGCGGATGGCGGTGAGGTCACGGCCGATGACCTCGGTGTAGACCTCGAGCTTGGAGAACGCCGCGTAGGCCGGCGCCGAGAAGTAGAGAAGGAAGATGAACAGCAGCGACCAGCCCACCGACACGCGCGCCTGACGGACGCTCGGCGTGGTGAAGTAGCGCATCAGGATGTGCGGCAGCGACGCCGTGCCGATCATCATGCAGAAGATGATCGCGAAGAAGTTCAGCGGCGTGTAGTTGATGAAGGGTTGGATGTGCGGCTTCAGCGAGGCCGCGGTGGCGAGGCCCGTCTGCAGCATCTGCTGCTCGCGCGCCGTGATGTCCATGATCGCGTTGCCGTAGGTGAGCTGCGGGATCGGAATCCCGAACTTCTGGTACGACAGGATCACGATGGGCGTCAGGTAGGCGATGATCAGCACGATGTACTGCGCGACCTGCGTCCAGGTGACGGCGCGCATGCCGCCGAGCAGCGAGCACACGAGAATGCCGGCGAGACCGGCGAACACCGCGATCTCGAACTGCATGCCGAGGAAGCGCGAGGCGATCAGGCCGGTGCCGTAGATCTGCGCCGTCACGTAGGTGAAGGAGCAGCACACCAGCACGATCACGCCGAGCATGCGGGCGAAGTTGCCGCCGTAGCGGAACGACATGAAGTCCGGCACCGTGTAGGCGCCGAACTTGCGCAGATACGGGCCGATCAGGATCGACACCAGCACGAATCCGCCGGTCCAGCCGAGCACCCAGGCGAGCCCGTCATAGCCGAGCAGGAACAGGGTGCCGGCCATGCCGACGAACGACGCCGCCGACATCCAGTCGGCGCCCGTCGCCATGCCGTTGTAGAAGGCCGGCACGCTGCGGCCGGCGACGTAATATTCCGACACCTGGGCGGTGCGGGACATCACGCCGATGATCGCGTAGACCGCGATGGTGAAGAACACGAACAGGTAGCCGAGGACCTTGTTCGGCACGCCGACCTGCTCGAGAATCGCGAGCAGGATCACGAAGGCGAGAAATCCGCCCGTGTAGAAGGCGTAAATCTTCCCGAGGTTCTTCAGAAAGTCCGTGGAACCTGAAGCTTGTGTCGCCATGTCGGATCCTCGCTCACTCGTCCTCGGCGACGCCGTGGTCGCGGTCGATCTTGTCCTGCTGCCATGCGAAGACGAACAGCATGACGACGAAGACGATCAGGGAACCCTGCGCGGCCATGTAGAAGCCGAGCGGGAAGTTGAGCACCGGGATCGTGATCTTGTTGAGCGGGATCACGAACATGTGGATCACGTAGCCGAAGACGAACCACACCGCGAGGTGGCCGAACATCAGCCGTGTGGTCTTCCTCCAGTGGTCGCGATCGTTCTCGGGCGTACTGACGGGTTCGACGGACATGAGCGTGCAACCTCCTGCGACGCCGCCGGAGGGCAGCGTTCGAGTCGATGTTGAAATTAAGGGCCGGCGTTTGATCGCGACGGCGTTCGTCCCTTGTCCTCCCGGACTTGGTGCCGGGTTCGGGATAGTAAAAATGCTAACATCGGTTGTCGCAACGACCATTAGACTTTCGTCGATCGCGACGTGATCAGCTCGTTGATGTTGCAGTGCAATACGAAAGTCCGTGCACGGCCTCTTCCGGTCGAGCGCGCGACCGCGGTAAGGTCCGGCGACAACCGGGACTCGCAATGGCTCTGTTCGGATTTCTTCGTCGCAAGCCGCCCGTCCGCGATGCGGCGGCACTCGCCGATTTCATCGACACGCAATCGGCTTTTCTGGTCCAGAAGGGCATCTTCGAGTATGCGCGCGCCCGCGCCGGGCACTACGCGAAGGTGATGTTTCACGAGGCCGACTTCAAAGCCGCCGTCGAGGAGGCGCGCTGGCGCGCCTTTCCGCTCGGCCTCGCCATGGTGGTCGAGATGGTGGAGGGCGAGCTGCGGCCTCATGCCGCGGGAGATCTCGCGTCGTTCCATCGAGCGCTGACCGAGACCGCGCTCGCCGTGTTCGACCGCTATCCCGCGCCGGCACCGCTCGAGCCCGGCGTCTGGGCAGCGGCGCGCGAGGACATCGCTCATGTGGTCGAGCGCTGCGCCCTGCATCCGGTCAAGCGCGTCATCGACGTGCCGGAGCCTTACACGCAGCCCTATTTCGCGCTGATGCCGATCCACAAGAAGCTGCGTGGCCAGGACTTCGACACGACCCGCAACTATCTGCGGGTCGCGCTGTGCAACATCCACGACGAGCTCGTCGAGCGGCTCGACGCCGCCGCCGTCGCGACGGCGCTGTTGCGCGGCGGCTGAGCGGACGGCGTCGGCGGCGTCGCGGGGCGAGGCGCGGGAGAGCCGCGGGGAGGCATCTGGATCATGATGGCGGCCGCCGACAATGCCACGCCCCTGATGGTGCTCGAGGCGATCGCGATCGACACCGAGACGACCGGACTCGATCCGCGAAAAGCCTGGGCCGTCGAGCTCGCCGCCGTGCGCATCTCGGCCGGCAAGGTGGTCCCGGACCCGGTGTTCCGCCGGCTGGTGCGTCCGCCCGAGCCGATCCCGCGCGCCGCCGCGGCGATCCACGGCATCGACGACACCATGGTGTCGGCTGCCCCGCCCTTCGTCGCGGCGTGGCCGGACTTCGCCGCCTTCATCGGGCGTGGCGCCGTGGTGATCGGCCACGCAATCGGCTTCGATCTCGCGGTCCTGCGCCGTGAGTGCGAGCGCGCCGGCCTGCCGTGGACGCGCCCGCGCACGCTCGACACGCTGCTGCTCGCCGAGGTGGCGCAGCCCGATCTCGCCGAGTACTCGCTCGACAGTCTCGCGTCGTGGCTCGGCATCACGATCGAGGGCCGCCACAGCGGGCTCGGCGACGCGCGCGCCTGCGCCCAGCTGTTCCTCGCGCTGGTGCCGCGGCTGCGCCAGCGCGGCATCCGCACGCTCGCCGAGGCCGAGCAGGCGTGCCGCACCCTCACCGAGGTGCTCGATCAGCATCATCGGGCCGGCTGGGTGGAGCCGGTGTCGGCGCCGCTGCGCTCCGATCGCGAGGCGGTGTTCGCCCGCATCGATTCCTATCCGTATCGCCACACGGTCGGCGAGATCATGCAGGCGCCGCCGCGCATGACCGCGGCCGATGCGCCGCTGCGCGAGGCGCTCGGCACCATGGTGGGCGAGCGCATCTCGTCGCTGTTCGTCCACCCGCCCGGCGCCGACCCGAGGACGCTGCGGCCGGCCGATCTCGGCATCGTCACCGAGCGCGACATTCTCCGGGCGCTCGCGAATCGCGGGCCGGACGCGCTCGCCCGACCGGTCGCCGAGGTGATGGCGACGCCGCTCGCCGCCGTGCCAGCCGACGCCTTCGTGTATCGCGCCATCGGCCGCATGGGCCGGCTCGGCGTCCGCCATCTCGGCGCCGTCGACGAGGCCGGCGTGGTGATCGGCGCCGTGTCGGCCCGCGATCTCTTGCGGCTGCGCGCCGGCGAGGCCGTGACGCTCGGCGACGCCATCGACCAGGCCGAGGACGTCGAGGGGCTCGCCGCCGCCTGGGCGACGTTGCCGCGGGTGGCGGCGGCCCTGATGGCCGAGAAGGTCTCGGCCCGCAACATCGCCGCCGTGATCTCGCGCGAGCTCGGCGCGCTCACCCGCCAGGCGGCCGTGATCGCCGAGGCCCGCATGCGCGAGGCCGGGCAGGGCGAGCCGCCCTGTGCCTATGCGGTCGCCGTCCTCGGCTCGGCCGGGCGGGGCGAGAGCCTGCTCGCCATGGACCAGGACAACGCGCTGTTCTTCGCCACCGGCGCGCCCGATGGCCCGGAGGACCGCTGGTTCGCCGCGCTCGGCACCCATCTGGCGTCGATCCTCAACGAGGTCGGTCTGCCCTTCTGCAAGGGCGGCGTGATGGGCAAGACGCCGGAGTGGCGCGGCTCGGTCGCCACCTGGCGCGAGCGCATCGCCGCCTGGGTGCGCCGCTCGCGTCCGCAGGACCTCCTGTCGGTCGACATCTTCTTCGACCTGCGGCCCGTGCACGGCGACGCCGCGATCGCCAACGACCTGCGCACCGCCGCCTTCGATGCGGCGAAGGGGGAGATCGCCTTCGCCAAGCTCCTGGCCGAGTCCGCCGGCGCGGTGGAGCTCGGGCTCGGCTTTTTCGGCGGCTTCCGCACCCAGGGCGGCCGGCTCGACCTCAAGCGCACCGGCACCTTCCCGATCGTCACGGCGGCCCGCGCGCTCGCCATCCGGCACCATGTGGTCGAGCGCTCGACGCCGGAGCGGCTCGCCGCGATGGGCAGCCGCGGGGTCGGTGGCCAGCACGACCTGCAGGGCCTGGTCGACGCCTACGGGACGTTCCTCGACCTCGTCCTCGGCCAGCAGCTCGTCGACCTCGAGCATGGCGTCCCTGCCGGCAACAGCGTGGTGATCAAGCGGCTCGCCGCGCGCGACCGCGAGCGGCTCCGCCTCGGCCTCGAGCAGGTCGCGCAGATCGATTGGCTGACGCGGGATCTGCTGATCGGTCGCTGAGAAACGACGGAGCTCGCAAAGCCGGGCCGTCCCTCTGTCACGTCTCCGACAGCGCTGTGCTATATCGTGTAGGATATAGCACAGCGCGGCCGGCCGGGACCCGTTCGGAGACCGGAAGGCACTTTCGACACCCATGATTTGGTTGCTTTATCGGCCCGACCCGCGGTCTGGCCCGCGGCTTGCTGACGGATCCCGGGCCACCCAGGGATCGCAGCAAAATGTTCCGCCCCGACCCGTCCCGCCGCCTCGCCGTCGTGCTCGGCACCAACGAGATCGCTTCGGCCGTCGCCGTGCTGCTCCACCGCGCCGGCGACGCGGTCGTGCTGGCGCACGATCCGAACCCGCCGGTGATCCGCCGCGGCATGGCGTTCCACGACGCGCTCTACGACGACATCGCCGTGGTCGAGGAGGTGTGCGGCCGCCGCGCCGACCGCTTCCTCGATCTCGCCCCCGTGCTGGCGATCCCGGACACGGTCGCCGTGACTCGGCTCGGGCTCCTCGATCTGATCGTCCATGGCCGGATGGACGTGCTGGTCGACGCCCGCCTGCACAAGCGTGCGGAAACGCCCGATCTGCGCCACCTTGCCGGCATCACGGTCGGGCTCGGCCCGGGCTTCGCCGTGGGGGCGAACTGCGACGTCGCGGTGGAGACGCGGCCGGTGAGCCCGGTGCGGCCGGTGACGCAGGGGCGCACCGAGGCGGCCGACGGCGTGCCGAGCCCGCTCGGCGGCGTGGGGCGCGAGCGCTTCGTCTACTCACCGGTCGCCGGCCGGTGGCGCAGCGCCGTCGAGATCGGCAAGCGGGTGTTCGTCGGCTATCCGGTCGGCCGCATCGACGGCGTGCCGGTGCTCGCTCCGATGGACGGGATTCTGCGCGGCGCGGTGCGGGACGGGCTCGAGGTGCCGGTCGGCGTCAAGGTGATCGAGGTCGATCCGCGCGGCCGCGCCGCGCGCTGGACCGGCCTCGACGATCGCCCGCGAAAGATCGCCGAGGCGACGCTCGCCGCCATCGACCTAAAAACCCGGCCGCTTGCCAGCGCCCGTGTCCTGACCTACGCCAGGGACCGATGAGCCGGCCCGGCCGGCCGCGACGATCCAGAGGCCCAGCCCATGCCCCCGAAACCGGCCGTGGTTCCGGCATCCGACGCGGACGAGACGAAGCCTGCCCGCATCGCGCCGGCGAGCGTCGCGTTGCGTGTCGCCTTCGGCAATGGCGGCCGCCTCGACCCGGAGGACATCGCCCTCCTGGAGACGATCCGGCGCGAGCGCTCGATCCTCGGCGCCAGCCGGGCGTCCGGCACGTCCTACCGCAAGTGCTGGCTGATGGTGGACGCCCTCAACCACACCTTCGAGACGGCCGTGGTCGAGACCTTCCCGGGCCGCCGCGGCGGGGGCGCGGAGCTCACCGTGTTCGGCGAGCGGCTGATCGCGCTCTATCGTTCGCTCGAGCGCCAGGCCCGCAAGAGCGGCGCCGCGGCGCTCGCCGAGCTCACGGCGGCGCTCGATCCGGATTACGAACCACGGGCCAGCGGCGCGGTGACGGCAGATCCGCCGGACGAACAGCCTCGTTCCCGATCGCGACAGACTTGATCATCGCCCAGGCCGACAGGCCGGGCTCGAGCGCCAGCCGCTCGACCGATTCCCAGGTGACGAGCGCGTCGAGCCGCGTCGCGCCGAGATCGAAGGTGACGCGGGCATAGGGCGCGGCGAGCCGCTCGACCGCGACGATGGTGCCAGGCAGGCGATTGGTGATCGACACGTCCATGGGCCGGGTCAGCGCCACCGCGACGTCGCGGGCGTCGATCGTCACCCGCACGCCGGTGTCGACCGGCGCCGCCACCATCGGCACCCGCAGCTCGCCGTCGCCGAAGAACAGCGTCGACATGCCCCACTGCGGATCATGCCGCAGGACGCGCGCATCGAGCGTGGTGGCGAAGGCGACCGGTGCGGCGGCCGCGGTGGCAGTCTGGTCCGACATGTCCGCCACCATGCCAGAAACACGCCAGCCGGGGGAGGTGGGAGCACGTCTGGAGGCGAGGCCAAAGAGCTCCCCACCCCCGAC
>NZ_NHSK01000072.1 GCF_016653355.1 Rhodoplanes elegans
GGCAGGGGCGGGCGAGGGGCTTTGCGCTGGCGGCATCGGGTCTATTCTGGGCGCCGGATCGATCCCGGCCCGCGCGAGGGGTGCGGGACAGTGTAGAGCATGTCCGGACGGCCGGGGAGCCGCCGGCCGGTGCGAGGAGAGGGCCGATGGCGGAGGGGCCTGACGCGACCCCGGGAGGCGGCCGGGAGGTGGACGACACCCGGCCCGACAAGGCCGGCGTGATCGCCCCGCCGCCCGTGATCGCCGCCGTCGCGCTGGCGCTCGCCGCGGGCCTGGAGCAGATCTGGCCGAGCGGCACCGGCCTCCTCGGGCTCGGCGGGAGGCTGGCCGTCGCCGCCGCGCTCGCGCTCGCGGGCGGGGCGCTTGCGGTCGCCGGCGAGCGGCGCTTCTCGCAGGCCGGCACCGACGCGCTGCCCTGGCGGCCCGCCACCGCGCTGGTGACGGACGGCATCTACCGCCACATGCGCAACCCGATGTATGTCGGGCTCGGGCTGCTGCTGCTCGGCCTCGCGGTCGGCTTCGACTCGGTCTGGCTCCTGGTCCTGATCGCGCCGGCCGGGCTCGTCCTTCATTACGGCGTGGTGCTGCGTGAGGAGCGCTACCTCGCGCGAAAATTCGGTGCGCCCTATCGGCGCTTCATGGCCGAGGTCCCGCGCTACGGCTGGCCGGTGCGGCGACGTTAATCGGCCTGCGTCCTCACGTAGAGTTAATCACCGTGCTCGCGCAGATAATTGCAATCATGGGTCGTGGCATCTAGCCTCTCCGCCCCGGTTTCAGGGCGGTTCGGAGGGAGCGATGGCCAATCTCGTGGTTTGCTGCGACGGCACCTGGAACACGCCGGACGATCTCGACGGCGGCGTTCCGGCGCCGACCAATGTGCGAAAGCTCTTCAACGCGGTCGCCAAGGTCGACGCCGACGGCAAGCCGCAGAAGACCTACTACAACGCGGGTGTCGGCACCGAGGGCGGCTGGTGGAATAGGGCGGTCGGCGGCGGGGCCGGCGCCGGGCTCGCCCGCAACGTCAAGAGCGCCTACCAGTGGCTCGCCTACAACTTCAGGCCGGACGATCGCATCTTCCTGTTCGGCTTCAGCCGCGGCGCCTTCACGGTGCGCAGCCTGGCCGGGATGATCAATCGCTGCGGCCTGCTCGACATCACCGATCCGGGCCTGAAACCCGACGCGGTGTGGAAGCGGATCGATCTCGCCTTCGACTGCTATCGGACGCGCAAGCTTACGCCGAAGCTCACGAAGCTGCCGTTTCATCACGCGGCGCCGACGACCAATCCGGCCGCGATGCTGGACATCCATTTCATCGGGGTGTGGGACACGGTCGGCGCGCTGGGCATTCCCGACGACCTCGGCCTGCTCAATCTCATCGACGATCCGGCCAAGCACCAGTTCCACGACACCCGGCTCGCCGCGCGAGTCCTTCACGCCCGCCACGCCGTGGCGATCGACGAGCGCCGCCAGAGCTTCACTCCGACCTTCTGGACGACGGAGACCGGCGACCTCGAGGATCGGCCGGGCGTGAAGCAGGTCTGGTTTCCGGGCGTCCACTCCGACGTCGGCGGCGGCTACGGGCGGACCGGGCTGTCGGACGGCGCGCTCGCATGGATGATCGCGGAGGCCTCGGCGCCGGAGTGCGGCCTCGCCTTCGATCCCGCCGCCGTCGCTCAAGTCGTTCCGGACCCGCGGGGGACGCTGCACGATTCCTGTCGTGGCGTCTTCTCCGTGCTCAAGACCTTGCCGCGCGGCGTGCCGCGGCTCGGGTCCACGACCGACGGGGCGTTCCACGACTCGGCGACGCGCCGGACCACGAGCCCGCCGATCCAGCAGGCGCCGTACTGGGCGACGGAGACGGTGGCGATCGGCGCTCCCCCGAGGACCATCGACATCTTCGCCAAGGAACGCTGGAATGCGACCGGCCTCTATCTCGAGCCGGGCACCTATCGGTTCACGGCGTCCGGGGAGTGGCTCGACGGCAGCATCGCCTGCGGCCCCGCCGGCACCGCGGACGGCCGGTTCCAGGCGGGCGAGATCGCCCAGATGGCAGGCTCGCTTCTCGGCAAGGCGGAGACGCTGTTCCGGACGCTCTCGGGCAATCAGCAGGCGGACTTCTGGCTGACCAAGCGGGTGGAAGCCTACGCCTGGTTCGCGTTGGTCGGCGTCGTCGCCAACGGCCGCGGGGCGGACGACAAGGGCGTTCCCTACGAGCACACGGTGTTCGAGATCGGTGCCGGTTGCACGCAAGTGATCAAGGACGGCGAGGGCGGCTATCTCTATTGCTTCGCCAACGACGCCTGGCAGATGTACGCCAACAATCACGGCGCCGTGGCACTGACGATCGAGCGGATCGCCTGAAGCCGCGGGGGGCTCCTGCGACCGCGGGCCGCCATCGGCGGCCGCGGTTCGTCGCTCGCTCCGACCGCCCTCTCGCTCTTACCGCCCGTCCCGCCGCGCCATGAAGGCGAGGCGCTCGAACAGGTGGACGTCCTGCTCGTTCTTGATCAGCGCGCCGTGCAGCGGCGGAATCAGCTTCTTGGGGTCTCGCTCGCGCAGCATCTCGGGGCCGATGTCTTCGACCATCAGGAGCTTCAGCCAGTCCAGGAGCTCCGAGGTCGACGGCTTCTTCTTCATGCCGGGCACGTCGCGGATCTCGTAGAACAGCCGCAGCGCCTCGGCCACCAGGCGCTGCTTGATGCCCGGGAAGTGCACCTCGACGATCGCACGCATCGTGTCCTGGTCGGGGAAGCGGATGTAGTGGAAGAAGCAGCGGCGCAGGAAGGCGTCCGGCAGCTCCTTCTCGTTGTTCGAGGTGATGACCACGATCGGCCGGCGCCGCGCCTTCACGGTCTCTCCGGTCTCGTAGACGTAGAACTCCATCCGGTCGAGCTCCTGCAGGAGGTCGTTCGGGAACTCGATGTCGGCCTTGTCGATCTCGTCGATCAGCAGCACCGGGCGCTCGTCGGCGACGAAGGCCTCCCACAGCTTGCCGCGCTTGATGTAGTTGCGGATGTCCTTGACCCGCTCGTCGCCGAGCTGGCTGTCGCGCAGGCGCGACACCGCGTCGTACTCGTAGAGCCCCTGCAGGGCCTTGGTGGTCGACTTGACGTGCCACTCGATCAGCGGCGCGCCGACCGCCTTGGCGATCTCGACGGCCAACACGGTCTTGCCGGTGCCGGGCTCGCCCTTGACGAGGAGCGGGCGCTCGAGCGCGATGGCGGCGTTGACGGCGACCTTGAGGTCGTCGGTGGCGACATAGGCACTGGTGCCGTCGAAGCGCATTTCGGGTCCTCGATGTCCGGGTTCTCGCGACAGTAGGGCGGCGGCCCGGGTGGGGCAAGCGAGGCGCGAGCCGGCCGGTGCTCGGGGCCACGGGCCGGCGGCCCGCCCCGGCCGCATCGCGCGCCGCGGGCGATCGTCCGGGCCGTCCGAAAAAAGTTCGGTGCCGCGAAAAAATCCGCGCCTGGTTCGGCCCCGGTGTCCGTTTGAAGGACATGCGGCCGGAGACAGGCCTTCGCCCGCTTACGGATGTGCGACCCGGCAGGATCGCGCAGCCGCGATCGTCGTTGGACGGAAATATCTGCCGGCCGGCGGCCGTTCTTGCCGGGCCGAAGCCCCGCCAGGCATCGCGTGCACCGCTGTAACTCATTGAAAATCAACACTGCAGCCTGTCGGCACAGCGCTTGCTGAACAACCGACAGGGTGCGGTCGCGCATGCAGTTTCGCGTACCGCTCGGCCGAGTGGAGACGACCGATGGGTATCTTTGGCGCGCTGACCACCTCCGTGACGGGCATGCAGGCGCAGTCCTTCGCCCTGCAGAACATCTCCGGCAACATCGCGAACGCGCAGACCACCGCCTACAAGCGCACCGACACGAGCTTCTCGGATCTGATCCAGGACAACCAGCCCTCCAAGCAGGTCGCCGGCAGCGTCCAGGCGTCGTCGCGCGGCACCAACACGGTGCAGGGCGACATCCAGACGAGCTCGATCGGCACCTTCATGGCGATCAACGGCGACGGCTATTTCGTCGTCATGAAGCCGACCAGCGTGGTGGACAACAACCCGATCTTCTCCGGCGTCAACCAGTTCACCCGGCGCGGCGACTTCCAGCCCAACAAGGACGGCTATCTGGTCAACGGCGCCGGCTACTATCTGATGGGCATCCCGATCGACTCGACCACCGGCAACCTCACCGCCAGCGTTCCGAGCCTGCTGAAGTTCAAGAACGACTTCCTGCCGGCCCAGGCGACCACCGAAGTCTCCTATCGGGCGAACCTGCCGCGCTATCCGTTCACGCCGTCGCACGACACCAAGACGGTCGGGTCCGAGCTCCTGAAGGCGACCGACTTCATCGCCAACCCGCTGGCGGTGCCGCCGCAGCCCGCCAAGATCACCGGCACGGGCGCAGCCCTGAGTCCCGACGCCAACGCGCTGCTCACCGGCGCGGCGGTGCTGCCCGGCACGCTGGTGAACGCCGGCAACATCACGGTCAATGGAAACACCGTGGCGCTGACCGCGGGCATGACGCCGGCCAACATCGTCGCGGCCATCAACACCGCGGCGAACCCCGCCGTGACGGCGACGCTCGACGCCTCGGGCAAGCTCGTGCTGCAGAGTGCGGACGCCCGCACCGCGATCGCCATCGGCGGCAGCAATGCCGCGCTGATGACCGAGGTCGGTCTCTCGGTCGGCACCACCAATCCGACCAACCTGCTGACCCAGTCGGCGGCGGCGTCGGGCCAGACCCTGACCATCACGATCGGATCCAACCCGACCCTCACCCTCACGTTCGGCACCGGCGGCCCGCCCAACATCCAGACCATGGCGGATCTCGCCACCCAGATCGCGACGCTGACCGGCGGCTCCGCCTCGGTGAACTCGCTCAACGGCAATCTCACCATCACGGCGTCGAGCCTGACCGACAACATCACGATCGGTGGCGACGCCAACCCGACCGTGTTCGGCCTGCGCACCAAGTCGGCGCTGCCGTCGAACCAGACCGTCGTCGGCGACGACGTGACCACCTTCGTGTCGCAGTCGATCGGCGGCGGGGCCGTCACGGCCTACGACGTGTCGGGATCGCAGGCCAACATCCAGCTCCGCTGGGCGAAGGTCGACTCGACGACGCTCGGCACCGGTCACGTCGATACTTGGAACCTGTTCTATCAGGTCAACTCCAGCGCCACCGGCAGCCAGGCGGCCTGGAAGAACGTCGGCACCAACTTCACCTTCGGGGGCGACGGCCAGATGAACCCGGTGGTGGCGAATCTCACGTTGTCGGACGTCGTCGTGGATGGCGCGTCGCTCGGCTCGATCTCTCTGAAGTTCGGCGCCGGTGGCATCACCGAGTTCTCCGACCCGAACGGTAACGTCCAGGTCAACCTCCTGACTCAGAACGGCTACGCGGCCGGCTCGCTGCAGACCATCTCGGTCAGCGAGAAGGGCCGCGTGGTCGGCTCCTACTCGAACGGCCGCACCATCGACCTCGCCGAGGTGACGCTCGCCAAGTTCGCCGGCGCCAACTATCTCAAGAAGATCGACGGCGGTGCCTTCGAAGCCACCGACAGCTCCGGAACCGCGGTCTACGGCGCGGCCGGCAAGATCGTCGGTTCGTCGCTCGAGGGGGCCAACACCGACATCGCCGACGAGTTCACGAAGCTGATCGTCACCCAGCAGGCCTATTCTGCCAACACGCGGGTGATCACGACCAGCAATCAGATGATCCAGGATCTCTTGAACATGTTGCGCTGAGTGAGCGCGCGACGGCGGAGGGCACCTAAATGAGTCTCACCCAGGCGCTCCGGACGGCCGCGTCGGGCCTCAATGCGGCGCAGGGCGGGCTGTCGCTCGTCTCCGCCAACGTCGCCAATGCGCAGACCCCCGGCTACACCCGCAAGACGGTCGAGACCGCGACGGTCGCGGCCGGCGGCGATCTGGTCAGCGTGAGGCTCGCCTCCGTCAACCGCCTCGTCGACCAGTACATCCAGAAGCAGCTCCGGACCGAGAGCACGGGCGGCTCGTACGCGACGCTCCGCTCGCAGATGTACGGCCAGCTCCAGAAGATCTACGGCGATCCCAACGCGGCAACCTCGCTCGAGTCGGTCTTCAACGAGTTCACCAAGGCGATCCAGGCGCTCACCACCAATCCGTCCGACTACTCGACGCGGGCCAACGTGCTGTCGACCGGCCGCGCCATGGCGCAGCAGCTCAACAACATGTCCGAGGACATCCAGTCGCTGCGGCAGAACGCCGAGCAGGGGCTGGCGGAGTCCGTCGCGAGCGTCAACACGTTCCTCAAGGGGCTGGCGCAGGTCAACAACCAGCTGACCGCATCGCACACGCACGACGCCTCGCGCGCGACCATGCTGGACCAGCGCGACTACTATCTCGATCAGCTCGCCGGGCTGATGGACATCCAGGTGACATACAACGCCGACGACAGCGTCGCGGTGTTCACGAGCTCCGGCATCCAGCTCGCCGGCGCCTCCGCCTCGACCCTGTCGTTCGACGCCCAGGGCATGATGACGGCCGGCGCGCAATGGAACGCCGACGAGAGCAAGCGCCAGGTCGGGACCATCATCGCCACGAACTCGTCCGGCGGCAAGATCGACCTGATCGCGTCGCGCTCGATCCGCTCCGGCAAGATCGCCGCCTATCTCGAGATGCGCGACAAGGTCCTGGTCCAGGCGCAGAACCAGCTCGACGAGTTCGCCGCCTCGGTGTCCCGGTCGCTCTCCGACATCACGACGCCCGGCACCCCGGCGACGTCCGGCGCACAGTCGGGCTACGACGTCGACCTGACGGGCCTGCTCGCCGGCAACTCGGTGAAGGTGAGCTGGAAGGACACGCTCACCGGCAGGACCCATACGGCGACACTGGTGCGGGTCGACACGCCGAGCGCGCTGCCGCTGTCGGACAGCCTCACCGCCGATCCGAACGACAAGGTGATCGGCATCGACTTCTCGGGCGGCCTCGCGAACGCCGTCACCCAGATGAACAAGGCCTTCACGGGCCAGGTGCAGTTCTCCAACCCGTCCGGCAACACGCTGCGCGTGCTGGACGACGGTGCCGCGAGCACGGCCGACATCGTCTCGGTCTCGACCACCAAGACCCAGACCTCGCTGACCGGCGGTTCCGCGGCGCTGCCGTTCTTCATGGACGGGCCCGACTATTACTCCGGCGCGATCGCCGGCACCTATCCGCAATCGGTCGGCTACGCGGCCCGCATCACGGTCAATCCGGCGCTGCTCTCCGACGTCAGCAAGCTCGTCCAGTTTGACGTCGCGACGCCGTCCGGCGACCAGACGCGTCCGAACTTCCTCTACGACAAGCTCGTCAACGCGGGCCAGACCTACGCGACCAACACGGGCGTCGGCTCGGACGCTTCGCCCTACAACGGCACGATCTCGTCCTTCCTGCGCCAGGCGATGGCGGTGCAGGGCGAAAACGCCGCCGGCGCCTCGAAGCTCGCCGAGGGCCAGAAGATGGTCGTCGACGCGCTGCAGCAGCGGCTCAACGAAGGCGCCGCCGTCAACATCGACGAGGAGATGACGACGCTCCTCACGTTGCAGACCGCCTACGGGGCCAATGCGCGGGTCTTCTCGGTGGTCAACGAGATGCTCAAGACCCTGCTCCAGATGATGTGAGGGCTGTCATGGCGATCACCGGCTTGGGAAGCCAGAGCCTGCTCCAGGTCGAGCGTCTCATCTCGATGCGGCGCCAGCTCGACGACCTGCAGCGTCAGCTCGGAACGCAGAAGCGCTCCGACACCTATGCGGGAATTGGTCTCGACCGCGGCCTGACGGTGGGGCTGCGCGGCAAGCTGTCGACCGTGTCGGCCTTCACCGGATCGATTCAGCAGATCGAGACGCGGCTGAAGCTGTCGCAGACGGCGCTGTCCGACATCGACGCGGCCGCCCGCACCGTCAAGACCTCGATCCCCAAGGCGACCTATGTGATCTCGCAGAACGGCCGCACCCAGGATCAGGTGACGGCACAGGGCCAGCTCGACCGCATGCTGGGCGCGCTCAACACCCAGTTCGGCGACCAGTTCATCTTCTCCGGCCTGTCGCCCGACAAGGCCGCGGTGGAGACGACCGACCACATCCTCAACGGCGTCGGCCCCAAGGCCGGGCTGATCCAGCTCATCACCGAGCGCAACCAGGCCGATCTCGGCGCCGCCGGCCTCGGCCGGCTGGTGATCCCGGCGACCACGTCGACCTCCGCGAGCCTGACTGGCACCACGGCGACGTTGGCGCCGGACGCCGTCGCGGTGACGACCGGCACGGCCGATCTGAGCGGGCCGTTCACCTCGGCGGCCGGTGGCACGCTGGAGATCGGCGGCGTCAGCGTCACGATCAACGCCGGCGACGACGGCGCGACGATCCGCAACGCCATCAACACGGCGCTCGCCGCCGCGTCGGCCCCCGCCGCGCCGAGCGTCACGGCATCGCTCGACGGCGCGAACCATCTCGTCCTCACCGGCGCCGACGCCGACGCGAGCATCACGATCGGAGCCGGCAGCACGGCCGGCCTCCTGACCGAGCTCGGCCTGTCGGTCGGCACCGCGAATCCCACCAATCTCTTGAACCAGGCGGGCGGCGTCACGGCGGGGCAGACCCTGTCGGTCGCGATCGGCACCAGCGCCGTCACGGTGACGTTCGGCACCGGCGTCGGCCAGGTGTCGACCATCGCCGAGCTGAACACAGCGCTGTCGGCCATCACGGGCGGCACCGCCGTCGTCAATCCGGCCAACGGCAATCTCACCGTCACGGCGTCGAGCAGCACCGGCGACATCACCATCGGCGGCACGGTCGCGGCCGCGAAGTTCGGCCTCGCGACGATCTCGTCGAAGGCGACGAACGTCGTCTCGATCGGCGAGGACGTCGCCGGCTCGGTGTTCGGCTTCAAGCTCCTGTCGATGGCGACGACGATCCCGGGCGCCACCGCGACCCAGCCGGCAGGCAGCCCGCCGTCGATGTCGGTCGATATCGGCGGCACGTTGCCGCGCGACGGCGATACGGTGACGTTCAGCTTCTCGCTGCCGGACGGGACCAAGGAGAATCTGGTCCTCACCGCGGTGTCGACGCCGAAGAGCGTGGTCGGCACCGGCGGCTTCGCGGCCCCCGGCCACATCCTGGGTGGGACGCCGGGCGCCATCACGATCCAGACGCCACTGATGAACGGCGGCGCCGCCGTGACGATCTCGGGGCTCAACGCGAGCGACAGCCCGTCGACCGCGGCGACCAAGATCATGGCGGCACTCAACTCGCTCCCGGCCGGCAACGGCGGCGTGTCGGTCACCAACGAGGGTGGCCAGCTCGTGTTCAAGTCGGCGGCCGGCGAGCAGATCACGCTGGGCGGCGATTCCGCGACGCTCGACTCGCTCGGCTTCGCGGCCGGCAACCGGGTCGGCAACGTCGTCGATCCGCCGAAGGAGAAGAACCAGTTCGCCATCGGCGTCACCGAGGCGGAGACGCTCGCCAACCTGCACACGCTGCTGAACTCGTCGGTCGGCACGCTCGCCAAGACGTCGCTGATGGCGGCGTCCGCCGTGCAGGCCTCCAACGAGTTCTTCAACGCCGGCGACGCCACCCCGCCGCGGCGGGTCGACGGCCCGCCGTTCGACACCGCCGTCGCCCTGAAGAACGGCACCACGGCCGATACGCTGACCTGGTACACGGGCGAGGCCGGATCGAGCCCGGCGCGCTCCACCTCGACGGTGGCGATCGACTCCCAGATCTCGGTCTCCTACGGCATGCGGGCCAACGAGCAGGCGTTCCGGGTCGCGCTCGCCAACACGGCCGCGATGGCCGCTGTCACCTTCTCGTCGAGCGATACGAACGGGGAAGGGCGTTTCAACGCCCTGATGAACCGGGTCCAGTCCAACCTCGGCAATCAGCAGGGCGTGCAGAAGGTCTCCGACATCACGGCCGATCTCGGCGCCTCGCAGAAGGCGGTGCAGACCGCCAAGGATCGCCACACCCAGACGACCGCGGCGCTGACCGACATGCTGGAGACGATCGAAGGCGTGCCGATGGAGGAATCGAGCGCCATGATCCTCGCGTTGCAGACGAGCCTGCAGGCCTCGCTGCAGACGACGGCGATGCTCTCCAAGCTCAATCTCGTGAACTATCTGTAGCGGCGTCGCGCGTGACATGGCCGGCCGCAGGGCGGGCCGCGTCAGGTGCCGAGCAGGCCGTCGGCGATGTCGTGGTTGATGCCGATCAGCGCGGCGATGCGCTCCGGGCGCGGGTCGGCCGCGAAGGCGACGGTCTGGTGATCGACCAGCAGGCCGAGGCTGGCGAGGCTGTGCCGCACCGCGCACGGAAGCGCCGGCTCGGTCGCCGCGGCGGATTCGACCACGTCGTGCCAGAGGCGGCGGTTGTGGACCAGCGCCGCGTCGATAGCGTCGCGGCTCGCGGGCTCGGCGCTCCGGACCGCGCCCGATTGGGCCGCCTGGAGGCGCCGGGCGGCGTCGAGGAGAAGCAGGGCCTGGACTTCACGCGGAGCGGGCGTGGGGTGCTCCGGACGGCTCGCCGTTTCGATGCAGGGCATGGTCGACCAGCTCCCTCTCGTAGGCGATCAGCTTCTTGGCCTCCTTGAGGGCCTTGTACATCTCGCCTGCCAGGATGTGGTTGTTCACGCTCTCGATCAGCGGCCAGGTGCTCGGCGCCGCCTTGAGCACGTCGCTGACCAGCTTGAAGTAGATCTCGTGATAGGCGCGCGCGTCCTTCGACGTGTACATGAGCTGCACGGCGAGATAGATGCGCTTGGCCGGCGTGTCGGCCGTCTCGGCCGTCAGGATGTCCTTCTCGCGCAGGATCGGCGTCTCGCCCTCGATCAGCAGACGCGCCCGCTGGTCCGAGTTGGTGATGACGCATTCGCCGAGAATGATGCGTTCGCCGGGCTTCAGTTCGACCTTCAAGGCCATGGCCGCTCTCCCCCATGAGTCTCACGGATCGTTAACCATCTGGTTTAACGAACCGTTAAGGGGAAAAACGTGCGTATGCGCAAGGGGTTGGCCGGCGTCTCCGAGCTCCGGAGAAGCCCCGCCGCGTCAGGCGAGGCCGCGGGCCGTGTCGTCGAACAGCGAATCGACGCCGACGCGCTCCGGGATCAGCTTCTGGCGGAAGGCGTAGTCGATGATCAGCTCGAGGGAGCGACGGTTCGGCTCGATGCCGAAGCGCAGCGCCGCCGTGGCGTCGTCGGTCGGCAGCCCGCCGGCCGCCGTGCTCTCGCGGATCATCCGGAAGAGCTCGCGCACCACGTCCGGGCGCGACGCGGCGATCTCCTCGCGGAGGACGAGCATGTGGTTGATCGGCACGCCGCCGTGCGTCTCGGCCCAGCGCTGGTTCGCCGCCTCGGGATCGGGCACCAGGGGCGCGAGGCGCGGGTCGGGGAACTTGTCGCCGACGATCGCGGCGTCGAGCGCGCCGTCGAGCAGCATCTTGACGAGATCCTCGCCCTCGGCGGCGCGGCGCACGAAGGGCGGATCCTGGTAGCCCGCGACATGGGCGTCCTCGAACGTCACCCAGTCGATGGTCTCGGGGTCGACGCCGTAGAGCTCCTCCAGCATGCCGCGCAGCCAGATGCCGGTGGTCTGGCTGTAGGCGCGCACGCCGACCCGCTTGCCGGCGAGGTCGGCGGGGGCGAGCGGCCCGCGCGCGGGTACGTAGGCGATGGTGTGGAGCTGGCCACGGCCGACCACGGTGGCCGGGATCAGCCGGTAGGGCGCGCCGGCGACGCGGGCCTGCAGGAAGGTGCCGATGGCGAGCTCGCCGAAGTCGAACACGTGCTGACGCACCATCGGCTTGAAGCCGCGATTGGCGACCGGGATGTCGGCGAAGTCGAACGCCACCAGGTCCGAGGCGACGGCGCCCGACTTGAGCGCCTTGGTATTCGGATGGGTGCCGAGCAGCGTGTGGAGCCGGAGCTTTTCCGGTTGGGTCATGTCGTCCTTGCCTCCGTCCTCGCCTGTCGGTGCCCCGGCAGAGCGCCGGTTCTGCCGGCATGGCGGCGGAAAATCAATGGTTTGGACGATAGGGCAGGGTTGCGCCGGTGCCGCGTCTCGCGCCGTCGCGGCGCCCGCGGGGCGCCGGGCGGCGCTGCGCGGCGGGACGTGGAGTGCTGTCCGCCGGGGTCGACCTACACTCCGCTCATGTCCGGGGAAGCGGGAATCCAGAGCCACACGTCGCGCGGCCCCCGGATCCCCGCCTGCGCGGGGACGAGCGGAATTCGGGCCGGTCCGCAGAAGCGAAGCCGCTTCAGCAGCAACGTCCGCGTCGCGTCTCAGGTCTGTTGGCCGAGCAGGCCGGCCGCGATCTCGCGGTTGATGTTGATCAGGGCGACGAGCGCCTCGGGCCGCGGCTCGCGCTGGATGTCGAGCGTGTGGTTCATCACGAACAGGCCGAGATTGGCGATGTTCTGGCGGATCGCGGCCGGCATCTGGTGGTCCGGGCTGGTGACCGAGGTCAGGAACACGGTCCAGAGCTTGCGATTGTAGAGCAGCGCATCGGCGAGATCGGAGCGATCCTTTTCCCAGTCCTCGCGGACGTGCTGCAGGCGGGCCGCCGCCTTGAGCAGCAAGCGCGCTTCGAGCTCGCGCGGATTCGCGATCTGTTGCGCCACCTGTCCGTAGGCTTTCGCCGCGCTGTGCATCTGGGGGACTCCTGGTGCCACTGATCGGCAGGACGTCAGTTTTAGCGTCGTGCCGTTAAGACATGCTTATTCAGGCCGCCCGACTTGTGCAGGACGCGCGCCTGGTTCGTGCGGCTCGCACGTAGCCGCATCGATCTCTTCTGGATCGTGTTGGGTGGTGTGGGCGGCGCGGCGTGCAAAAGCCTGCGATCGACGCGGACCGCGGCGCCTGCCGTCCGGCTTCGCGGCGGTGTCGCGGGGCCGTGGCCCCGCGGTCCGCCGGAGCGTTCTCCTCGGCGTCAGCCGAAGAGCCGCAGCACGGCCTGGTTCGCCTGGTTGGCGAGCGAGAGGGCCGTGGTGGAGAGCTGCTGGCGCGTCTGCAGGGCCAGCATGTTGGCGCCTTCCTCGTTGGTGTCCGCCAGCACGAGGTTGTCGGCGCCGATCTGGAGCGTGTTCACCATCTGCTTGGTGAAGTCCTGCCGCACCTGCACGGTCGACAGGTTCGAGCCGAACTTCGAGGCCTGGGTGCGCAGCGTGGTGAGCGCCGTGTTGATCGACTCGATCACCTGGTCGACGATCGTGTTGTCCTGGAAGGACGTGCCGTTCTGCTTGTTCAGGCCGATGTTGGAGGCCGAGTAGGTGACGCCCGTGATGGTCAGCGAGCTGGTGCCGCGCTCGTTGAACGTGATCTTCAGGTCGTCGCCGTTGAGCAGGTTGATGCCGTTGTAGGACGCGTCCTTCGACAGGCCGTCGATCTGGTTGAGGACGTCGTTGAAGTCCTTCTGCAGGCTCTCGCGGGTCGAGTTCGCGGTGCCCTCGTGCTTGACGCCCTTGAGCGTCTGCGCGCTGGTGCCGAGCGCCGTCAGCGTGTTGGTCGAGCCGCCGATGGAGAGCGTCGTCTGGCTTGTGCCCTGGGCGATGCCGAGCGTGTAGGCGGTGCCGACCACCGTCGCGGTGACGCCCGACAGCTTGGAGAGCTGCTGGGTGAACTCGGCGAGCGTCGACGCCTGGGTGGTGCCCTTGCCGAACGTGATGGTCTGGGCGAAGCCGCCGTTGGCCGACACCGTGAAGACGTCGCCCTCGGCGCCGCCGGCCGCGATCAGGCGGTCGAGCAGGCTGGTCGAGGCGTAACTGCCGGCCGTCATGTTGAGGGCCGTGGTGGCGGCGCCGGCGGCGATCGAGAAGTCGACGTCGGCCGTCTTGGCGACGATCTTCAGCTTGCCGGCCTCGTTGGAGATGTCGAGGTTGGCCCCGAGCATCGCGTTGGCCTTCAGCTTGGTCACCACCGCGTCGAGATTGTCCGAGCCGGAGAGGCCGACCGTCTGGGTCTGCGGCCCCGTGCCGTCGTTCGGGTCCACCGTGATGGCCATGTTGGTGCCGGCGGCGAGCGTCGTGTTGATCTCGCCCAGCGTCAGGTCGCTGTTGAAGGTCTTGCTGAGCAGCGAGCCCATGCCGCCGCGGGCGCCGGTGCCGAAATTGTAGTTGGCCTCGGCAGCGCTGAGCCCGAGCGCATCGGCGACGCCGACATCGGACGAGGTGAAGCCGATCGAGTTGCCGGTGGCGGCGCTGAGGCCGAGCGAGAAGGTGGTGCCGGCGATCGAGGCGGTCGCCGCGCCGCGGTTCGAGTTGATCCAGGAGTTCAGCTCGGTGAGCGTCGACACCATGCCGCCACCGTGACCGAACGTGACGGTCTTGTCGGCCTGGCCGGAGACCTTGAGGATCAGGTTCGACGTGCCGATCGTGCCGCCGTTGGAGACGACGTTGTCGAGCAGGCTGGTCGAGGCGTGGGCGCCCGCCGTGAGGCCGATCGCCGTCAGGGTGGCGGCCGTCGAGCCCGAGCCGGCGGCGCTGATCGAGAAGTCGACGTCGGTCGAGGCGGCCGTGAACACCATGTGGCCGGCGCCGTCGTTGGTGATCGTGATGTAGTTGTTCAGCGTGTCGCCCGGGGTGCCGGACGTGGTCGCGTCGAACACGGCCTGGGTGGCGGCGAAGTTCGCTTCCGTGCCGGCCAGGTTGACGTTGAACGTCTTGTCGACGCCCGACACGTTGACGCGGATCTGCACCGTGCCGGCCGCGCCGGCGCCGCCTGGGCCGGCGGCGAGGTTGGCCGTGCCCGTCACCGTGCCGATCGTCTCCGCCATGTTGGTGAAGGAGAGGTTGACGGCCTTGGGCGACAGGTCGTTGGCGCCGCCGGCGATCGCCGAGCCGATGATCTCGGTCGGCAGCGAGCCGGTGATGCTGAGCGCGTCGTAGGTGGCGGCCGGGGCCGTCGCCGAGCGGGCCTGCTGGGCGATCGACTTGGCCGACTGCACCAGCTTGGTCAGCGAGGTGATGCCGTTGTTGGCCGCCTCGATCGTCTTGATCCCCTGGGCGATCGAGTCGAGCAGCGAGTTGAGATCGCCGGCCCGGTCCCCGAGCGACTGGGAGGTGAAGAAGTTCGACGGGTTGTCGAGTGCGGAATTGACCTTCTTGCCGGTGGCGAGACGGTTCTGCGTGGTCGCCATCAGGTCCGCGGTGGCCTGCAGCGACAGCAGGTTCTGGCGGACGCCGGCGGACAGGGTGATGTTGGACGACATGGAAGCCTCTCCGTCGAAATCTCGGACCGGCGCGGAGGGCTCGCGGGTACCGATTCGCGCCAGCCTCTTGCCGAACGTGGAGAGGTTAAGGTCGAGATCGTTAACGCCTCGATAACGACGTTGAAAAATGTGCGCCTGGATTCGGCTTTCTTTACGTATAAGCAATTTTTGCCGGGTCGCCGCTCGCGGGGCGGCAATCCTGTCCCCGCGACGTCCGTCGCGATGGCCGGCGAAATGCCGCGCCCGCGCCCTCCCGGGCGCCGGGGAGCGATCCGCAACGTCTTCGAATTGTTGAGGAATTAAGAAATGGCCGGGCGGTCGGGCGGGGGGCCTTCGATGCCGCTGCGGGGGCCGG
>NZ_NHSK01000073.1 GCF_016653355.1 Rhodoplanes elegans
GCCGCGGCCGCCTCGGCGGCGGCGATCAGCCGGCGCGACACCTCGACCCGAGCGGCCTCGGCCTCGGCCGCGCCGATGGCGCCGAGCGACAGGTCGCGCTCGATCTCGTCGAGCTGGTCGCGGTAGACGGCGGCATCGTCGCCGCCGCGCCCGGGACCGGTGCGGCGGAGCAGCGGCCACAGCGCGGCGCCGAGCGCCACGGCCGTCATCAGCGCGAGCAATAAGGAGAGCGTCATGGGCGAGACCCTAACCGGTGGCCCCGTCATTGACCATGACGCCCCCGGTCGCAACCTTGGGAAATGTCAAAGGCCCGTGACACAGGCGGCAGCCGGATAGGGAACCGGTTCGCGAAAATTATGGCCGGGCGGGCGACGCGCGTCCGAAGCAGCGCCACCGACCTCGTGTCCCGGGCGCGGCGCGACGCGCCGTGACCCGGGACCCAGGGCGATCGGACGAGGCGCTCACAGCGGCGCCGTCCGCGCCGCCCCTGGGCCCCGGCTCTGCGACGCATCAGGCCTGCGGCCTGACGCGTCTTGTCCGGGGCACGGACCCGCACTCCCGGAACGACCACGTCTCCGATGTGGCGTCCTCCCGCTCGGCGCGCTGCCCGTCACCCCTTGGCGGCGACCTTGGCGGCGGCCTTGCGCTCGCTGCTCACCGCGACCTCGGCGGCGCGCGCGATCACCGTGGCGAACTCGTCGCCGAGGATTTTTGCGCAGAAGCGGATCGCCGCCTCCATCTGGGCCTTGCGGTAGGGCAGCTCGCCCGGCTCGCAGGCGCGCAGCACGTCGATGATCGAGCGCGACCCGTTGTCGAGCTGGCTCTGCAGGTCGGAGAGCACCCGCAGCGTGATCTCGTTGAGGGCGAGCTCGCTCGCGTAGTTCTTGCACGCCGCCAGGAAGCCGAGCAGCGCCTCGATCTCGGCGACCTCGCCCTGGTCGATGGCGGCACCGGCCGGCAGGTGCTTGCCGGGGACGATGCGGATGATGCGCCGGACCCGCCCCGGGATGGTGTCGAGGTCGGACTTCAGCGCGTCGGCGACGCCGGCCCGGATGGCGGCGAGCTGGCGCGCCGGCCCGGTGCCCGAGGACATGTTGACCTCGCTGCGCAGGCCGCGCACCGCCTCGTGGACGTCCTTCAGGCTCTCGATCGCGCGACCCATCTGGCCGCGGCGGAAATGGTGGACGAGCTCCCGCACGGTGCGCTCGGTCTCGGTCAGCACCATGCTCAGCGCCAGGCCGTAGGCGCTCTCGGCGATCCGCTCGGCCTTGTCGGACTGGGCCGCCCGCACCGCCACCCGGACGAGATGCCAAGTCGCCGGCATGCGGTTCATGACGAGGATCAGGCCGTAGCGGATCAGCGCCTTGTCGCGGGCGACGGCGGTGTCGATCACGGCGACGATCTGGTCGAGCTGGTCGCCGGCGGCGGAGCGGATGCGGGTCGGCAGACGGCTGCCGATCGCCGAGAGCGTGTCGCGGTTCTTCATGATGGTGAAGAACTCGACGACGTCGGACTGGGCCCGCGCCGTGCCGATGCGGAAGGCGATGCGGCGCCGCGCCTTGTCGTCCTTGCCGGCGGCCTGGAGGATGTCGCCGAGCTTGCGGACCACGAGATCCTGGAACGTGCGGGCGGCGAAATCGGCCTTGCCCTGGTCCTTGGCGGCGAGATGCCGGCCGACGTCGGCGACGAAGGTCTTGGCCTCGGCCGGGGCGATCTCGGTGACGATCCAGTCCCACAGCGGGGCGAGGCTCGCCCGCGACACCCGGCCGTCCGGCTCGGCGGCGGATTCGTCGTCGGTCAGGAACGGCTCGATCGGGACGAAGAACAGCCGCGACGGATTGACGGCGCGATCCGGCGCCGGATCGTCCTCGTTCTCGCGCAGCACCTCGCGCAGATGCTCGAGCAGCAGGTCGGGCGCCGGCAGATGGTCGTGGCCGGCCTGCAGGCCGCGCTCGACCTCGGCCATCAGCATGGCCCGCGCCTCGGGCGACAGCTGACGCAGATACGCGCGCAATTTCTCGGAGGCTTGCTCCTCGCCTGCCATCCACACACCCTGCCGAGCGGAATATCCTGGCTCGGGTATAGGAGCGCGGTCTGAAGAACGCGTTAAGCGGACCGCGCCAGGAGGCGCGATCCATCAAAAGATCCCGTAACTTGATACCAGACTGGGGCGTGGCCTCAGCCGATCGGCGTCCACGAGCCGTCGGGATTGCGGCAGGCCGTGCCGCGCGCCGTCTGCGGCGTGCCGTCGATGTAGATCGTGTGGGTGAATTGCCGGCAGTTCTGGCCGCCCTGGTCGTAGGCCGGCCCCGGCACGATGGTGCCGTAGCGGCCCGAATCCGGATTGCGCCACGACACCGGCGCGCCCGAACGGCCGGTCTCCAGCGCCGCCATCTGGGCGTCGTAGGCGCGGCGGCGATCCTCGTCGTCCATGGCGGCACCGATGCGGTTGCCGAGCAGGCCGCCGATCGCCGCGCCGGCGAGGCCGCCGGCGAGCTTCGAGCCGGTGCCGCCGCCCGTCACGGCGGCGCCGAGCGCCGCGCCGCCGAGCGCGCCGACCAGCGTGCCGGTCTGCTCACGCGCCCCGACACCGGTGGCCGGATCGCCGGCGCAGCCGGCCAGCGTCAGCGCCAGACCCGAGGCCATGAGACCCGAGGCCACGACGGCGGCGCGCGCCGCCGATCCGAACCGCTTCATCGATATCCCCCACGCACGGCCGGACGGCCGAACACACTTTTCCCGATGCCCGGTATGGGGGCAGGAATAGGGCGAAACGAGGGACGTGACCTTTGCCGGCGCGGCCGAAATCGCCGCACCGATCCCACTCGCGACACGCCGGCCCCACCGCGAAGCGGGGCCGGACACGATGCCGGTCAGCGCGAGAACTTCTTGTACTTGAGGCGGTGCGGCAGGATCGAGTCGGTGCCGAGCCGGCGCATCTTGTCGGCCTCGTAGTCCTGGAAGTTGCCCTCGAACCACTCGACGTGGCTGTCCCCCTCGAAGGCGAGGATGTGGGTCGCGATGCGGTCGAGGAACCAGCGATCGTGGCTGATGATCACGGCGCAGCCGGCGAAGTCCTCGAGCGCCTCTTCCAGCGCCCGCAGCGTGTCGACGTCGAGATCGTTGGTCGGCTCGTCGAGCAGGAGCACGTTAGCGCCGGACTTGAGCATCTTGGCGAGATGCACGCGGTTGCGCTCGCCGCCCGACAGGTTGCCGACCTTCTTCTGCTGGTCGGCGCCCTTGAAGTTGAAGGCGCCGCAATAAGCGCGGCTGTTGATCTCGCGCTTGCCGAGCATGAGGATGTCGAGACCGTCGGAGAGCTCCTCCCACACGGTCTTCTTCGGATCGAGGCTGTCGCGCGACTGGTCGACATAGCCGAGCTTGACCGAGTCGCCGATCACGATCGTGCCCTTGTCGGGCTGCTCCTGGCCGGTGATCATGCGGAACAGCGTCGTCTTGCCGGCGCCGTTCGGGCCGATCACGCCGACGATGCCGCCGGGCGGCAGCTTGAAGGTGAGGTCGTCGATCAGCAGCTTGTCGCCGAACGCCTTGGTCAGGCCCTCGAAGTCGATGACGTTCTGGCCGAGCCGCTCGGCGACCGGGATGACGATCTGGGCCGTGGTCGGCGCCTTGTCGTTGGCCTTCTGCAGCAGCTCCTCGTAGCGCTGGTAGCGCGCCTTGGACTTGGCTTGGCGGGCCTTCGGCGAGGACGCGATCCACTCCTGCTCGCGCGCCAGCGTCTTCTGGCGCGTCTCCTCCTCGCGGCCTTCCTGCTCGAGCCGCTTCTGCTTCTGCTTCAGCCAGGACGAGTAGTTGCCCTCGTAGGGGATGCCGCGGCCGCGATCGAGCTCGAGGATCCAGCCCGTGACGTTGTCGAGGAAGTAGCGGTCGTGGGTGACGATCAGGATGGCACCCTGATAGTTGCGCAGGTGCCCTTCCAGCCAGTTCACCGTCTCGGCGTCGAGATGGTTGGTCGGCTCGTCGAGCAGCAGCAGCTCGGGCTGCTCGAGCAGCAGCCGGCACAGCGCGACGCGGCGGCGCTCGCCGCCCGAGAGCTTGTCGACCGCCCAGTCGTCGGGCGGGCAGCCGAGCGCGTCCATGGCCTGCTCGACCTGCGAGTCGAGGTCCCACAGGTTCTGGTGATCGATCCTGTCCTGGAGCTGCGCGGCCTCCTCCGCGGTGTCGTCGGAGTAGTTCATCATCAGCTCGTTGTAGCGGTCGAGGATCGCCTTCTTGGCGGCGACGCCGAGCATGACGTTCTCGCGCACCGTGAGGCTCGGCTCGAGCTGCGGCTCCTGCGGCAGGTAGCCGACGCGGGCGCCCTCGGCCACCCAGCCGTCGCCCGTGTACTCCTTGTCGATGCCGGCCATGATGCGCAGCAGGGTCGACTTGCCGGCGCCGTTGACGCCGAGCACGCCGATCTTGGCGTCCGGGTAGAAGGAGAGGTGGATGTTGTCGAGCACCTTGCGGTTGCCCGGATAGGTCTTGGACAGACCCTGCATGTGGTAGATGAACTGCCGGGCCATTGCCGCGCCTCGTCCTCGTCCGGTTGTTGGGATTCGCGCGCTGATGTAGCGACCGCCGCGCCCGAGGGCAAGCTGGCCGCCCGGCCGTGAAAGACGTCTCCGCCCCCTCCCCGCGTCGCGCCCGCCCGACCCCACGCGGCTTTGCGTGATCCGCCTCACAAACCCTTCGGCGTCCGCGAGCGACCCATCGACGAGAGCCGATGGAGCGTCGCCCGTGCCCGCCGAACCACGCACAAGCCGGATCGAGACTGCCACCGTCGGATCTCCGTCCGGCTGTCGCCGGCCCGCAACGTACGACTGTAACGAACCGGCAACACTGCGCGACGAAGTTGCGACAGAACCCGAAAATGAACCGAATTTTAACGATTTCGATCCAGAAAAGGCCTTAGAGCGACCCTCAGGATCACCGTACGCGGCAGAACGCCGGACCTGGATCGCCAAACCACGGAGCGTGTCATGAACGCCTCCAGTGCCCCGAGTGCTCCCATCGGCAAGACCCTGCTGGCCGCCTGCCGCTCGATCCTGACCGATCTCTTCACCACCTATCGGCCGGAGCGCCACTACATGCGCGGCCCCGGGCCGAAATGGCGGGCGAAGAACACCATCACCCACATCGTGATCCGGCCCGACCGCACCATGCGTGGCCGCCCCGCCCGGATTCGCATTCGCGTCTGAGTACCCTCCCCGACCGACTGGCGCGGCGGCGCCGGCTGCACGGCACCGCCGCTTTCGTCCGGCCCCCCTCTGCGCTCCATCGAAATCCCTTGTCTCTCTCCGCGGCCACGGGCTAGCTCGCGGTGTCTCGCGACCGACAAGGGAGTTCCGGCCCATGGCCGTCCGCTGCGCCGTCCTCGACGACTATCAGAACGTCGCCCTCTCCACCGCCGACTGGTCGGCGGTGACGGGTGACGTCGACGTTACGGTCTTCGATACCCCCTTCCCCACCCCCGACGCCGCCCGGGCGGCGCTTCAGCCCTTCGAGATCGTCTGTCTCATGCGCGAGCGGACCCCGTTCCCGCGGGCCATGTTCGCCGGGCTGCCGAACCTGAAGCTCCTGATCACCACGGGCGCGGCCAACCGCGCGATCGATCTGCCGGCGGCACGCGAGCACGGCGTAACGGTGTGCGGCACCGGCAGCTACGGCAATCCGACCATCGGCATCGTGTTCGGCCTGATCCTGGAGCTGACCCGGAGGATCGGCTTCGAGAACGCCCGCATGAAGGCCGGCGCGCCCCTGCAGTCGACCATCGGCGACGACATCGAGGGCAAGACGCTCGGCATCCTCGGGCTCGGCAAGCTCGGCACCCGGGTCGCCGGCATCGCCCAGGCGTTCCGCATGCCGGTGATCGCCTGGAGCCCCAACCTGACGGCGGAGAAGGCGCAGGCCGGCGGCGCCACGCTGGTGAGCAAGGAGGAGCTGTTCGCCCGCTCCGACATCCTCTCCATCCACGTGCAGCTCTCCGACCGCTCGCGCGGGATGGTCGGCGCGAACGAGCTCGGCCTGATGAAGCCGGATGCGCTGCTGATCAACACGTCGCGCGGCCCGATCGTCGACGAGGCGGCCCTTGTCGCGGCGCTGACCGCCGGCAAACTCGGCGGCGCCGGGCTCGACGTCTACGACATCGAGCCGCTGCCCGTGGACCACCCGTTCCGCCGGCTCGACACGGTCGTCACCACGCCGCATCTCGGCTACGTGACCAAGCAGAACTACGCCATCTACTTCCGCGACATGGTCGAGGACATCCGCGCGTATCTGGACGGCACACCGGTGCGCGTGCTCGGCGGTTGACCCGCCGGACCCATTTACCGTTTTGCTGCAGCGCAATACTACCGCCGGCGCGCGCCCCGCTCGGGCCGGCGGTATCGTTTTCACTGACGAAATCGTGAACAGCCTTCGTCGAACGGATTACGGGATTGTACCGAGGCGCGCTTCACTGCCACAATTCTGATGAGCCGCCCGCCAGCAGCGTAATTTAACCGGCAAGAAGACATTTATACTTCCGACTACACGATCCAAGCTTCAACTTCCCCCGCCGCTTCCGCCGCCCCAATCCAGCCAGAATTCATCAAAGCTTGCCTTGGGCTCGGTTTGTCTGTATGCCGCGCTGCGACGGAACGTGGAGGGATCATGCGGACAGTGAAATTCGCCGGGGCGGCAGCGCTCGCCTTCGTGAGCCTGACGCTGGTCTCGGCGGAGGTCATCCGGACCGCGGTCGGCCAGCAGTTCGACAACCGTGCCGAGTCTTCTCGCGCGGACTCGTCGCGCACCGAGTCCACCCGGGTCGCCCTGGCGCCGAGTCGCGGCGACGCGACCGTCGATGCGCGTCCGGCCCCCGCCCGGATCGATGTCGCAGCGGCGACCGACGTTCCGGCGCCGGTCGCGGCCACCGGTCCGCGCCTGGCGCTGGTGATCGGCAACGGCGCCTATCCGGACGGCGAGGCCCCGCTCAAGGCGCCGATCGCCGACGCTCGGGCGGTCGCCGACGAGCTGCGCGGCAAAGGCTTCGACGTCGAGCTCGGCGAGAACATGAGCAAGCAGGCGATGGAGCGCGCCGTCGAGCGCTTCACGGCCAAGATCACGCCCGGCGCCACGGCGCTTCTCTATTTCAGCGGACACGGCCTGCAGATCGGTCGCGAGAGCTTCCTGGTGCCGGTCAGCGCCCAGATCTGGCGTCCCGAGGACGTGCGCCGCGACGGTATCGGCCTCGAGCCGGTGGTCGCCGCCATGGACGCGCGCGGGGCCGCCGGCAAGCTGGTGGTGCTCGATGCCGCCCGCAAGAATCCCTTCGAGCGCCGCCTGCGCGGCTTCTCGTCCGGCCTCGCGCCGATCGCCGGGCCGGAGGGCACGCTGGTTCTCTACGCGGTGGCGCCCGGCAAGGTCGCCGACCAGGAGAGCGACGGCCAGAGCGTGTTCGCCCGCGAGCTTATCGCCCAGATGCGCAACACCGGACAGACCGTCGAGGAGGCGTTCAACCGCACCCGCCTGACGGTCGCCCGCGCCACCGGCGGCGCCCAGGTGCCGGCCGTGTTCTCGGCCATCACCGAGCCGTTCTCGTTCGCGGCGTCGGAGACGAAGCCCGCCGACGGCAAGGCCGCTGGCAAGCCGGACGATCAGGCTCCGGTGCGCCAGAGCGCCCGCTGACCGACACGACCGCGCCGCAACGGCGCAAGACGACACATCGAACGGCGCGGCCACCAAGCCGCGCCGTTTTTCGTTCGAGCAGCGGGCCGCCGGCCGTCGTCGCGGCGCGTGCGGCAGCCGGCGCTTGCACCGGGTCGCGGTCGGCGCATCATGCCGGACAGCAGAACGCGGACCGGCGCCCCGGAACCCCTCCGGCCGGCGCCGCAAAAGTCCGCGCCGCGGTCCGGAGAAGATGCCCATGCCCCCCACCCCCGGGACGGCGAGCGGAGAGCTGCTGCTGCTCTACGCCTTCCTCGCCATCGTCGCGCTGATCGTCCTGATCGCGCGCTACAAGCTCAACCCGTTCATCGCCCTGATCGTCGTCTCGCTCGCCATGGGGGTCGCGGCCGGGATGCCGCTGCCGACCATCGTGACGTCGTTCCAGAACGGCGTCGGCGGCGTGCTCGGCTTCATCGCCGTGGTGGTGGCGCTCGGCACCATGCTGGGCAAGCTGCTCGCCGAGTCGGGCGGCGCCGAGCGCATCGCCGGCACGCTGATCGGACTGTTCGGCGAGCGCCGGGTGCACTGGGCCATCATGGTCGTCGCCTTCATCGTCGGCATGCCGGTGTTCTTCCAGGTCGGCTTCGTGCTGCTGGTGCCGCTCGTCTTCGCCATCGCCAAGCGGACCGGCACGTCGCTGATCCTGGTCGGCGTGCCGCTCGTCGCCGGCCTCTCGATCGTGCACGGCATCGTGCCGCCGCATCCGGCCGCCATGCTGGCGGTCGGCACCTTCAAGGCCGATGTCGGGCTCACCATCGTCTACGCGATCATCGTCGGCCTGCCGGCGGCGGCGCTCGCCGGGCCGATCTACGGCCAGTGGATCGCGAAGCGCATCGTGCTGCCGCCGCACAACCCGCTCGCCGATCAGCTCGTCGGCGAGCCGCGCGCCGATCTGCCGGGCTTCGGCGTCTCGGTGTTCACCATTCTGCTGCCCGTCTTCCTGATGGTGGGGTCGAGCCTCGCCGATCTGACGCTCGCGGCCGGCACGCCGCTGCGCAACACGCTCAACTTCATCGGCAACCCGGTGATCTCGCTCCTCGTCGCGCTGCTCGTCGCGTTCTGGACCTTCGGCGTGCGGCGCGGCTTCGACCGCAATCAGCTGCTCAAATTCACCACCGACTGCCTCGCCCCCACCGCCACCATCCTCCTGGTGATCGGCGCCGGCGGCGGCTTCAACCGCGTGTTGATCGACAGTGGCGTCGGCAAGGCGATCGCCGATCTCGCGCTGCAGCTCCAGGTGCCGCTCCTGGTGCTCGCCTTCGTGGTCGCCTCGGTGATCCGCGTCGCCACCGGCTCGGCGACCGTGGCCCTCACCACCGCGGCCGGCATCGTCGCGCCGATCGCCGCGGCGACGCCCGGCGTCGTGCGGCCCGAGCTCCTGGTGCTCGCGACCGGGGCCGGCTCGATCATCCTGTCGCACGTCAACGACTCGGGCTTCTGGCTGATCAAGGAGTACTTCAACATGACCGTGGAGCAGACGCTGAAGACCTGGACGGCGCTGGAGACCATCCTGGCCGTCTCGGCGTTCGGCTTCACGCTGCTGCTATCGCTCGCGGTCTGAACGGAGGCGGACATGATCGTCGTGCTGATGGGCGTCTCGGGCTCCGGCAAGACCACGATCGGGATGCTGCTCGCGGCAAAGCTCGGCTGCGGCTTCTCCGATGCCGACAGCTTCCACCCACCCGCCAATGTCGAGAAGATGCGGGCCGGCGTCGCGCTGAACGACGACGACCGGTGGCCGTGGCTCCTGGCCCTGCGCAAGGCGATCGAGGACTGGGAGGCACGAGGGCTCGATCACGTGCTCGCCTGCTCGGCGCTGAAGCAGGCTTATCGCGAGATCCTCGCGCCGTGGGGCGACGTCACCTTCGTGTATCTGAAGGGCTCGGCCGAGCTGATCGCGCCGCGCCTCGCCGCCCGCACCGGCCACTACATGAACCCGGCCCTGCTCGATAGCCAGTTCGCCACGCTGGAGGAGCCGGCCGGCGCCGTCACGGTCGACATCGCGAACACGCCTGACGAGATCGTCGCGGCGATCCTCACGGCGCTCGGCCGCAGTCCGCAGGGCTTGTCGCACGCGGCGAGCTGATCCATCCTCGCCGTCCCGCCGATCGCAGCCCCCGTTTCGCATGACCGCCGCTCCCCT
>NZ_NHSK01000074.1:0-8077 GCF_016653355.1 Rhodoplanes elegans
GTCGGCGAGACCCGCAGGGGCGCGGGGGACGGGGGTGTGGGCACTCGGCTGGGCACACTGGCGCACGCGATCCTCCCGGGCGATTCGCGACGAGATCGGGTCCGGATCCTAAGGCGTTTCCGCGTATTTGGGAGCCGGTCGTTCGAGGTCTCCGAAAATGCCTTCGTGACTAGCCCGTTTTCGTTATGGCAGTGGTAACCACTTAGGAAAAACACGGCAAAAGTGCTTCGGAACGACGCCGACAGAACGCCTTTCAAGACCCACGAAGGTAATGAAATGCCGGGAAAAATCACCCCTCGTTAATGTGGCCGCCGGGCCACAACAGGTTTTTAACCTCGCCGTGCGAGGACTAATCCACATCGTGGTGAGAGTTCCGGGGTCCGCAATGTCGCTTCCAAGCTTCCGCTTGAGCCTTCAGGTGAAGATCGCGGCCATCGGCGCGGTCGGTCTGCTCGGCCTGTGCTTCGTCGGCGGGTTCTACCTCGTCGGTGCCAACACCCAGGAGCGCTACGAGCGCGCCGCCGACCGGGCCAGCGCCGTCGCCAAGCTCGCGACCGACGTCTCGGCCGGCATGTTCCAGGCCCGCGATGCCGAGAAGGAGTTCATGCTGACCGGCGACGAGGCACGCCTGCGCGACCACGAGCAGGCGGTCGCCAAGATGCTGTCCGGGTTCAAGGACCTGCAGGCGAAGCTGGCCGACATGGGCGAGACCGAGCTGGCCGAGAAGGCCGGCAAGGCGCGCGCCGGCATGGAGCGCTACGCCACTCACTTCAACACCGCGGTCGGCGCCAAGCGGACCATGGGCCTCTCCAACGACAGCGGGCTCGAGGGCGCGCTGCGCAACACGGTGCGGCAGATCGAGAACGAGCTCGACAAGTTCGACGACGCCCGCCTGGTCGCCGGCATCCACCCGGTGCGCCGCTACGAGCGCGAGTTCATGCTGCGCCAGGACGGCCTCTCGCAGACCAGCTTCAAGAAGGCGCTCGCGGCCTTCGTGAGCGCCTTCCAGTCGGCCGCGCTGCCGGCCTCGACCAAGAAGCAGATGCTCGACCGGCTCGCGACCTACGAGCGCGACTTCAACGAGTGGATCAAGGCCGCCGAGGCGATCGAGCTGGCCAGCACGCTGACCAAGGTCGAGTACGGCAACGTCTCGCCCGTGGTCGATCAGATCAAGACCTCGATCGACAAGCTCTACGCCGACGCCACGGCCATGAACGCCGAGGCGCGCGAGGACACCCGCCGGCAGATCCTGATCGCCATGGGCGTCGCCCTGGTGGCGGTCGCCGGCATCGGCTTCGTGATCGGCTCCAGCCTGGCGCGTCCGCTCAAGGCGATGACCAAGGCGATGCGCGAGCTCGCCGAGGGCCACATGGAGGTGGCGCTGCCCGGCCTCGGCCGGCGCGACGAGATCGGCGACATGGCCAAGGCGGTCGAGCGCTTCAAGGTCGTCGCGGTCGAGAAGGCGACCCGCGAGGCCGAGGAGCGCGAGGCGGCCTCGCAGGCCGGCGCCGCCGCCCGCAAGGCCGAGATGGCGAAGCTCGCCGACGGGTTCGAGGCGGCGGTCGGCAACATCGTCGGCAACGTGTCGAGCGCGGCGAGCCAGCTCGAGGCCGAGGCGCGCCGTCTCACCTCCACGGCGGAGACGACGCAGCGCCTGTCCAACACGGTGGCGAGTGCCTCGACCCAGGCCTCGTCCAATGTCCAGACGGTCGCCGCATCGGCCGAGGAGCTCGCCGCATCGGTCGCCGAGATCGCCCGTCAGGTCCAGGAGTCGAGCACGATCGCGGCGCAGGCGGTCGAGCAGGCGGTGCGCACCGACAACCGCATCGGCGAGCTCTCCAAGCTCGCCAGCCGCATCGGCGACGTCGTCAAGTTCATCACGGCGATCGCCGAGCAGACGAATCTGCTCGCCCTCAACGCCACCATCGAGGCGGCGCGCGCCGGCGAGGCCGGCAAGGGCTTCGCGGTGGTCGCCCAGGAGGTCAAGGCGCTGGCTGCGCAGACCGCCAAGGCGACCGACGAGATCTCGGCCCAGATCGGCGGCATGCAGGCGGCGACCGCCGACTCGGTCGGGGCCATCAAGGAGATCGGCCGCACCATCAACCGGGTCTCGGAAATCGCCGGCAACATCGCCGCAGCGGTCGAGCAGCAGGGCGCCGCCACCCAGGAGATCGCCCGCAACGTCCAGCAGGCGGCGCGCGGCACCACCGAGGTGGCGAGCAACATCGTCGACGTCAGCCGCGGCGCCAGCGAGACCGGCTCGTCGTCGGCTCAGGTGCTCACTGCGGCCAACTCGCTCACCCGCGAGAGCGAGCATCTCAAGGTCGAGCTGGAAGAGTTCCTGCGCACCGTGCGGGCCGCCTGAGGCGGTTCGCCCGAGACGCTCCGACCAGATCACGATCGATCGACCCCGGCGTCAGTGGCGCCGGGGTTTTTTCGTGCCCATCGGGGGGTCGATCAAGCCGTGCGGATGTAGTCGCGCAGCGCGTTCGACTCCTGCTCCATCTGCTCGAGCCGCGACTTCACCACGTCGCCGATCGACACGATGCCGACGAGGCGGTCCTGCTCGACCACCGGGACGTGGCGGAACTTGCCCTCGGTCATCGTCTGCATCAGCTCGCCGATGGTGTCGTGCTGGGCGCAGGTCACGACCTTGCGGGTCATGATCTCGGACACCGGGACGTCGAGCACGCCGGCGCCGCGGGCGCCGAGCGCCTTGACGATGTCGCGCTCCGACACGATTCCGATCGTCCGGCCCTCGGTGCCGGTCACCACCACGGCGCCGATGCCGCGCTCGTTGAGCAGCGTCGTGGCGGCCGCGACGGTGGCGGCCGGATCGATGGTGACGACGTCGGTGCCCTTGCGGGCGAGAATCGTCTTGACGGTCACGTTTGCCTCCCTGGCGCGAGCCGTGCGGCCGGCGCTTTCTACCGTTGACCGGCCGCAGGGGTGGGACTGGAGCGACAAGCCGCCGGCTCGCCCTCCGGTTCCCGCCCAACGGCAGCCGGTGTCACGATCATGGGTTGTTTCGGGCAGGGCGGCAAGGCGCGCGCCGGCACCTGCCATCCGGGGCGGCCGTCCGGCTCAGTCCGCGGCGCGCGGGATCGGCACCGGGTCGAACAGCGGGAACAGCAGCAGCCCGGCGATGAACCCACCGATATGGGCCTGCCAGGCGACCGGCTGGTCGACCCCGAGCATCCCGACCGAGCCGAGCCCGAACAGGATGTTGAGGCCGAACCAGACCGCCAGGAAGCCGAGGATGCGGGGGTCCTTGAGGGTCTCGACCAGCGGCGCGGCGGGCACCAGATAGGCGGTGTGGTCGGTGTTGCGGAACACGCCGAGCGGGCCGCCGACCTGGAACACGAAGCGGATCGCCGCCGCCATGAACCCCGAGATCGCCGCCGAGGCGCCGATCATCGGCAAGAGCTCGCCCGGGTGGGTCACGAGATGGACGGCCGCCCCGGCCGCCGCCGTGACGATGAAGAAGCCGACGAAACGGGCGGTCTCGAATCGGCGCGCCACCGCGCTGCCGAAGGGCAGGAGCCACAGCACGTTCACCCCGAGATGGGTGAGGTCGCCGTGGATGAAGGCATAGGTGACGAAGGTCCAGACGTCGGCGGCGAGCCCCCCCGGCAGGGCGATGTCGATCCCCGGCATCGGCCCGTAGCGGGCCGGAATGAAGGCGAACAGCAGGAGGAAGTCGACGTCCTGGGCGGGCGCGAGCACCAGCTCGCGGAACGCATGAACGAGGCCGAACGCTGCGACCAGGCCCGCGATCACGCTCGGGAGGTTGAAGATGGGCTCGGTGCGTCGCGACATGAAGTCCCTGGGTGGCCCGCTCTGATAAGCCGTGCATCCTTGCCCTGCAAGCGGCAGCCGCCTTGGAGCGGGGAAGAATTTTAGCAAGATCCATGAGGACAGCCGAGCAACGTTCGCTCGCGCTTGAGGAAAAGCCCTTTCACGGACGGGTGCGCCGCAGCCCCGCGACGCTGCGGAGGACGGGCGGGGCGGAGCGCGCCGCCGCGCCGTTAACCTTGATCGGACGTAAACGCCCGGGCGCATGCTGTAGCGGCTAAGAAGGCCCGGGGCGTGCTGATCGATCGAGTCGGGGGACGGCGGAGTCGCCGCTGTCCCGTTTCCGGACAGTCCGCCCGGAAGCGCCGCGCGACCCATGCAGATCGAGCCCATGAAGCACCCGTCGAGCCGCGAGCTGTTCCGTTACTGGACGACGCTGCGTGGCGCCCGGCCGGCCCCGGAGCGCGACGAGCTCGATCCCGGCGCGTTGCGAAAAATCCTCGGCGACAGCTTCGTCCTCACCTTCGATCCGGCCGCGGGATTCCCGTTCCGGCTCGCCGGCACGCGGCTGTGCGGCCTCGCCGGCCGCGAGCTCAAGGGCAGGGCCTTCGTCGACCTGTGGGACGAGGAGAGCCGCCCGCTGGTCACCGCGCTGCTCGGCGGGGCGGCCGACGAGGCGGCCGCGGTCGCGGCCGGCGCCGTCGGGCTGACGGACTCCGAGCCGCCGGTGCCGCTGGAGCTCGTGCTGCTGCCGCTCGCCCACCGCCGCTCGCTGCACGAGCGGCTGCTCGGGCTGCTGGTCCCGCTGGAGACCCCGTACTGGCTGGGCGTCTCGAAGGTGCGAGCGATCCGGATCGGCGCCTTCCGCAACCTGACGCCATGGTCTGCGCCGAGCCTGGTCCCGGCTCTGCCGGAGCGGGCGCGCCCCCGGCTGGTCCTGCTGGAGGGCGGCCGGGTCGGCTGATCAGGCAGCCGATCAGCCTTTCGCGATCGGTTCGGATCCCGATTCGGGGGCGGCCGGCTTCGGCCCGTAATAGGCGAAGAACATCTCGACCGCGTGGCCGACGACACGGGCGATCTCCTCGGCGCTCGGCGGGCCGTCGTGCCAGCGGTAGAGCAGGGGCCGCAGCAGGCTCGCATGGACGAGCTCGCTGAACTGCCACGAGGCGAGCGTGGTGTCGTCGATGGCCAGCAGGCCGCGCGCCGTCATGCGATCGAAGTAGGTGGACAGGATCGAGATGCCGCAGCCCGGTCCCTCGGTGAAGAAGCCACGACCGATCTCCGGCATGCGCTCGGTGACGCCGAGCACCACGCGCTGCACCCGCACGGCCCAGTCGGTGGTGAGCAGCGTGACATAGGCCGTGGCCCAGCGGGTCAGCGTGGCGCGCACGTCCGGCCCGTCGTCGATCAGCGCTTTCAGCTCCGCCAGGTGCTTGTGCCGCTGGTCGGCGATCAGGGCGCAGAACAGCTCCTCCTTGTGCTCGAAATACACGTAGAGGGTGCCCTTCGAGACGCCGGCCTCGCGGGCGATGTCGTTCATCGAGGCGGCGTCGAAGCCCATCGCCGAGAACACCCGGGCGGCGCCCTCCAGAATCTGCCGGCGCTTCGCCGGATCGGTCCCGGCGGGCGCCCGGCCGCGCCGGACCAGAGCGGCGTCGGGCCTGCAGCCGGCGTCCTGGGACGGGCCTCCGGCACCATCGATCGCGAGAGCAGGGGGCGCATCGGGGGTGTGTGCCGGCTCGGGCACGAACACGCCGGCCACGGCGGTCTCGTCTCGGGTCATCGTCTCCTCGCCGTGTCGCGGGTGCCGGGACGCCACGCGCGTCACCCGCCCTGCGACATCATCGCTCAAACTTTTCGAACCGAACGGTTCGGTTCGCTCTTGATATGCCCTTCCGTATCGGCTAGTCAATCGAACCGAACGGTTCGGTCAATGCCCGACCGATCGTCGGCCGAGACGGCCCCCCAGACCTCGGCCGGTCAGCGTGACAGCGTGGGCGGACCCTTGTTGCCTTCGGGTCCGGCGTCGCCCACGCCTGCGGCGGAGCGGTCGATCGAGATGTCCCCCTCGTGACCGCTCCGCCGCCCCCTCCGGCCTCCCTGACACTGTCGCATTTCTGTCGCTGCGGCCCGCATTGCGGCGCTGCGGGACGACTCTCAAGACCTCGTTAACGCTCGCCTCCTAAGGTCGATCGGAGAAATCAGGAGAATTCGGGCAATGACACTGGCCGAGCGCAAGCCGAGCCTTCTCGCGCTCGCCGACGAGCGCCGCCGGTTCCAGCGGGTCACCGTCAACCTGCTCGGTCGCTACATGCTGGCCGACCGGCGCGAGTTCCCGTGCCAGGTCGTCAACATGTCGCCAGGCGGGCTCGCCATGATCGCCCCGGTCGCCGGCCACATGGGCGAGCGCGTGGTCGCCTATGTGGATCACGTCGGCCGCCTGGAAGGGGCCGTCACGAGAGTGTTTCCGACCGGCTTCGCCATGACCTTCTCGGCGACGCCGCGCAAGCGCGACAAGCTCGCCGCCCAGCTCACCTGGCTCGCCAACCGCGACATCCTCAACCTGCCCGAGGACCGCCGCCACGGCCGCTTCGTCCCGCACAACCCGTTCACCCAGATCGTCATGCCGAACGGGCTGAATCTGCGGGTCCGGATCATCGACGCCTCGCTGTCGGGCGCCGCCGTCGCCACCGACCAGCGCCCGCCGATCGGCGCGCTGATCATGGTCGGAAAAATCCAGGGCCGGGTGGTGCGCCATCTCGAGGAAGGGTTCGCCGTCGAGTTCACTCGGCTGCAGCATCCCGACTTCATCGAGGAGAGCCTGCACCCCTGAGCGGGGGCGCGGCGCCTGTCGGACCACGCTCATCGCGATCGCCAGCGCTCGCCGCCGGACACGGACCGCCGTGACCGGCGGCTTTTTTACGCGCCCGCGTCGACGGCGCCGATGTTCGCCGCCCGCCGGAGTCGCGCCCGCGGCGGTCCGCTGCCGTGCCCCCGCGAGTCGCGATCCTCCACCTCTGGTAAATAAAGCGTGCCGCGCAGGAGCCCGTACGGTCCGCCGTTCGGCTTGTCGCATCGCGTGCGGGAGCGCCGCGGCACCCCCGCGCGAGACGCCGAGGCCGCCTTCAGCCGAATGCGGCGAGCCCGGGGCAGGGGGCTAAGTCATTGATTCGAAACGGCGCGGCCCGAGGTCCCTAAAATTTGAATCAAATCGAGTTGTATCGCATTTTAATCAAAGTCGTCTCGCATTTGAATCAAATGTAGTTATGTATTGAACTAGTATTGTCTCGAGTTTAGCGGACCGACTTAGCGGCAATTCAAAGGTTGTATGGGAGAGTTGGCCCTGTAGACGGGAGGGGTCAACGATGAAGTGTCGTCCCAGACGCGCTCTGGCTGCTGCATGGTCCGCCGCACTCCTCGGGGTGCTGGTCGGACAGGCCGACGCTCTCGATCGTCCGCTCTTCGCCTCCGTGCAGGACACGGCCCGTCCGCCGATCGGCTGGGTCTCCTTCTGCGCCGACCGGCCGCGCGATTGCGCGACCGCCCCGACCGCCCCGCGCGACGTCGTGCTGTCGCCGCGCGCCTGGCGCGACCTCGTCCGCGTCAACCGCTGGGCGAACGAGACCATCAAGCCCCTGACCGACATGGATCACTGGGGCGTCGTCGAGAAGTGGTCCTATCCGGACGACGGTTACGGCGATTGCGAGGACTACGTGCTGCTCAAGCGGCGCATGCTGATCGACGCCGGCTGGCCGCGCGAGGCCCTGCTCATCACGGTCGTGCGCGACCGCAAGGACGAAGGCCACGCGGTGCTGACCGTCAAGACCGACAAGGGCGAGTTCGTGCTCGACAACCAGGTCGACGAGATCCTGCCCTGGTCGGAGACCGGCTACCGGTTCGTCAAGCGCCAGTCGCAGTCCGACCCGAACCTGTGGGTCTCGCTCGGCGACGGCCGCGCAGTCTCGACCGCGGCGCCCCGCTAGGCGACGCCGCCGCATCCCGGCGCCCCACGGCGCCGGACCGAGCGGCAACGACTTGAACGATCGCGGGAACTTCTCCCGTGAACCTGTCGCCCCCGGGCGACGACCAAGGATCAGGAGTTTCGCAGTCCGGTCACGTCCCCACCCCTCCCCGTCCCAGACCGGGTTGCGCGCGGCCGGCTCTCCCCCAAGAGCCGGCCGCACCCCTTTTATACGCTGAAAAATCAACGAAATCCATCTGTTATCCGGCACGTTCGCGTCGTTTGGTGCACGAACGGTACACGCACACGATGCAACGATCT
>NZ_NHSK01000074.1:8177-218317 GCF_016653355.1 Rhodoplanes elegans
GCCGGCTCTCCCCCAAGAGCCGGCCGCACCCCTTTTATACGCTGAAAAATCAACGAAATCCATCTGTTATCCGGCACGTTCGCGTCGTTTGGTGCACGAACGGAACACGCACACGATGCAACGATCTGGGGAAATTTTGGGGAATCTGTTCACCCTTCGGGCTCGCCCGGCAGGTCGTCGACCCGGCACCACTCGTCGCGCGGCACTACGTGCGCGTAGCGGGCGGCCGAGCGCGGGTCCGACCAGTTCCCCGTCGCCACCAGCCCCTGCACGTCGGCGCCGCCGTACATCCGCATCCAAGTCGCCCATGTGTGCCGGAAGGTGTGGAAGTTCACCCACGCCAGCCGGTAGTCGGGCCGCGGCCGGCGCTGGCCCGTCTTGCCGCGGGGCGGCATCGGCACGTCGCACACCGCGAGCTTGGCGCGCAGGAACTGGTCCTTCAGCCGGCCGCCGTAGGCGAACTGGAACACCCGGCCGGCGCCGGTCTCGGGTCGAATGGCACGGAGCTGCGCCACCAGGTCGGCCCGGAGCTTGGCGGTGCGCGCCTCCCCGGTCTTGGTGAGCCCGACATAGGCCGTCCCACCGGCCAGGTCGATGTCCTCCCACCGCAGCCGCAGCGCCTCGTTGATGCGCATCCCGGTGTAGAGCAGAAGCCGGAGGAGCAGCCCGAGCCGAGCGTCGATCTGGTCGGCCTCGCGGATGATGGCGAACGCATCCGGCTGCGTCAGGAACCGGGTAACGACCCGCCCCTTAGCGCCCTTGGGCCGGCGGATCGGGCGATCGACGCCAGCATGGCGCAGCACGGCCGACAGCGGCGTGTAGAAGCACGTGTTGCGGGTCTGCGGTTGGACGGCCGGATAGAGCTCGACAGCGGCCCGGTCGATCTCGGCTTGCGTGATCCCCGACAGCGGCGTGTCGCCGAACCGGTCCAGGAGCTTCAGGAGGTACTTGCGGCGCCGGCCGGCTCGGACGTAGCCCTCGACGGCGTCGGCGAACGTAGGCTCGTGGCGCGGGGCAGGCGGGGTGCTCCACTCGCCGGCCTCGATCTCGCGCTCTACCTCGCGGAGCCGCCGTTCGGCGATCCGCCGGTCAGGAGAGCCCGCACTGCGCTCGACCGCGATCCCGCGGTGTGTGCCGCGGATTTCCCAGTTCGGCGTCCGGCCGAGGCGGGGCGGGCGGAGACGGAGAGCCATTGCATGGTCTCGGCGATGCGGTCCAGGTCTCGGGGGCTGAACAGCATAGTGCGACCCGCGCGGGTGTAGAAGGGGCGCCCGGTGTGGTCTACGGGGTGAGCCCGCAGCCACGACCGGAGCCAGCGCGGCCCCTTGCGGAACCGCTCGGCAGCCTCCCGGATGGTCAGGAGGTCGGGCATGGTCACCCTCTCTTCGGCATGCGGTTCTTGTTCCACCGGAAAAACTGCCCGAGACAGCGCCAAACCCGGCGGTTGCGCTTCAGACGGAACCTGAACCTCACCTCCAGGAACGGGCTCCCGCGCAACCGCAAGAACCCGTCGGGCACGATCTGGTGCGGGCGGCGCTTCTTCGGCAGCTCGGACCAGGACGGGCGGCGCATGGTCAGGCGGGCTCCATGCCGGACGGCAACGCCTTGCGTGGCGGCGGCGCTTTCTTGGCGTACTCGCGCACGTCCTGGAATATCGGCGCCTTCGTGTCGATCCCGTGCTTCTCGATCCACGCATCGATTGCGGCGTTGACCATGTCGGCGAGATCGCGTTCTTGATCGGCTGTGAAACTGAGGAACTCACCGTCCTCGTTCATCCGGTCTTCGTTCTGGCCGTAGAACAGGTCATACAGTACATCAGCGTCGACATGCAGGTCGAAGTCGCCATCCTGGCACTCGGCGACGAGGCCGTAGCCATAGTCATCGAGACGCGCGAGCGCTTGTTCTTTGGAATCGCACAGATCGGTGAAGAACTCGCCGCCGACATCGGTCGTGAACCACCAGCGATAGGGCCGCTCCGCAGCGACGACGGGAGTCGCCACTGGCGCAGCGGCAGACTCGCAGACAGCCGCAGGGGTGGCGCTGATTGCGGCAACCGCGGGAACAGCAGCGGCGACTTTCAGAACAGAGCGTCTCGAAAATTTGGACATCCTCATCTCCTGTTACCCGCACGCCGGCCGCGCGGGCGGGGTGGTCAGCCCTTCGCCTTCCACGCCCGGAGCGCGGCGATGCAGATCAGCTCGTCAATCGTCACTGCCGCCTCCCCTGGACCGAAACGTCGGCCATCCCAGATGCCGACTGAAACAACTGCTGAGACGCACCCTCACATAGCGTGTTCATCACGCCGGGATCGCCGCGGGACGCGACGGCGATGGTGAGCCCGAGTGAATGGACGAGCCGCTCGATCATGACGGCGGCGCGAGCCGGGTCTTTGCGGGCGTGGACGCACTCGCGTGAGCAAAGCTTGGAGAGCTGGTCGGAGAAGTCGGGGTCGATGGTCATGTCACTTCTCCTCGGCCGGCGGGGCGCTACTGATGCGGTAGTGAGTCGGGAGGATTGTCGTGTCGTCTTGAAATTGAAATACATCATGTCCCGTTAGAAGCCCCCGCCAACGTTGGCCGTCCCAATACCCGTGGCCTAACCGGAGATCACGCCAAGACTTGATCACCGCGGATTTCGGACCCCCACGACAATCGTCAAGCTTCAAATCGCGGTAGAAATACTCGACTTGACACGGCGCGGCGGGGAGATGTTCGATGGGCTCCCACGCGACCCGCTCCGCCGCATCCAGCGCATCCCTGATCAGCGTTTCGGTCACGCTCGGCGGTGCGTCGATCATGTCGCGCAGGATTTCCGCTGCCGCCTCGATCTGCTTCTCGGTCGCCATGGTCACGTTCCTTTGAACGCGTTGGTCAACACGTCGCGGCAGCGGAGCAGCCGGCGGCGTCGCTCCACCGCGCCTTCCCGAACCGTCAGCAGATCATTTAGACGGCCCGACATGTCCTTGAACACGACGTACATAGGATCGTCCGGCGACACGCCGTGCTCGTCAGGACTCTCGTCGAACGAGAGTTCCGCGACTGTCATGGAGTCCATGTCCTCGTCGTCCAGATCGGCCACCATCGTGGCCAGCATCGAGATTGCCATCGCTCTACCTCTCCACCCATCCGTTGCCCTGCTCGCGCGCCGGCCCGGCGCCGCTGGTTTGCACGTTGATCGCATTGACGCGAGCACGCGGGTTCTTTGCGTTGATGAAAAACCTCGTCTCCGAACCGTCCTGATCGGTGATGCAGACAAACCATGACGAGCCCGACATGCGCTCGATCTGCACGTCAGCCCCGCGGGCCACGACCTCGTCGATGGCGCCTGCGTCGTCGTGGCGGAGGTCAGGCATTGGACGGCTCCCGCGCCACCGTGACCGGGACGACCTTCCATCGATCGTCGTCGCCCATGATGCGCCTCGCGTTGTTGAGTCTGATCGCCTCGTCAATGTTGCCGAAGGCCGAAGCAGCCCAGACCTCGCCGAATCCATGCTCCGGGTGCCACGGCGCCCACATCTTGATGGTGGTCTCAGCCATCGGCGTTGCCCTCCATCACCTTTCGGATCGCGTCGCGTATCTCGTGCTGCCGCTTCCAGTAGCGATCGGCCGTGTCGCGCGACACGTACCCGTCCCCGCCATACTCTCCACCGCACAGCGGGCACGGCTGCTCTTCCTCTCCGCAGACGCACAGATCGCCTCCGCAATGGCAGGCGATCTCGCCATCACCGTTGCACCGCGGGCAGAGGACGTGATCAGTCGGGATGCTGGGCTCATGGTAGTCGTCCTCGTTGTCACACATCGGTCTTCTCCGTGCTCTGCAGGCGGGCGATAAGGTCGCTGGCCGTGTGCAAAACAGCCGTGCGCCCACAGGTGCATGTATTGCCGCCGCGACAGAACCCGACGTGCGCAGACCAGCGCGCGATCCATCCTTCACACGCCTCCAGAGCCTCCGCCGCCTCGGCCAGATCGCGCCTGGCGGCGTCTCGGTCGGCCTTCACCCGCGTCAGTTCGGCTTCGTACTCGGGCCACACCTCGCCGCCAGCCGCCGCGCGCGCCAGAAAGTCGGCGGTCTCGGATAGTTCGGTGTTGGTCGTGACGAACGCAGCGCGGATGTTCTCCGGCGCCTCGTCGAGCGACGCGATAATGCCGCGGCCGGCCGTTGATGAGGCACACCAGAAGCAGCACGACGAAGAACGCCACAAGCCCAACCGTAATCGGCCAAAGCGCCACAAATGCTGCAAGGCGCTCATCGCCCGCCCCTCCTCAATCTCTGAGCACGACTGATCCGTCCATGCGCTTCTTCCACCGGCTATCGCGTGAGCAGGGGAAGCGTGACGGCTTTCGGATTCCCAAGTGCTTGGCCTTTCGACGCTTCGCCCGCGCGATCGTCGCGAGGTCGCCATCCGGCCCGTAGGTCTTGGCGTCGGCGCAGGCCTTGTGCGCCGGCCGCAGCTCGCCGCGATCGTCACTGCCACCCAACCCGAGCGCCGTGGGGTGCTCGACGATCCACCCGTCGCCAGCCTCGATCTTCCCGCCACAGCAACAGCAGACCCCGCCGGCGCGCTCGAAGATCGCCAGCCGCTCGCGAGGCGACAGCTTCCGGCGCTGCGTGGTGGAGACGTCGGTCATGCGGCGTTCTCGGCTTGACTGGTGAGCGCGACGCTCGTCGTACCGATCAGGCCCGATACGATATCGAGGACCCGTTGCTTGCTTTCGTTGAACACTTTACCGCCCATCGCTCGCATCGACTGGCTCTTGGCCGTGTAGACCGACACGACTGCTTCTGACACCGTGACCACGGCGAACTCGTCCATCGGTCCGACAAACGCTGCGACACGGTGGGCCTCGGCTTTCGACGCGCAGACGATCGATCGCTCGTCGCAATACCCGGCCTTGATCAACGCCCATTTCCGCAGCGCTTCGGGGTTGGGGAACTGGTCGGCCATGTGCTCGGGGAGGTTCCGCCACGCTTCGGTCAGGGCCGCGAAATAGAAACGATGGCTCTTGGCCGACCGCTGTTCGACCACCTCCAGATTGTACACCTCTCCGACGACGAAGTCCTGATCAGCTCGTTTCCGGAACGAGTTGAGCACAACGAATCCGTCGCCATCCCATCGGGCAGGGGTCATGCCGCACTCCCATACATACGCTGAAGCGTTGCGATCTTCTCGTCCATCTCAGCGAGGAAATCGACGACGGCCTTCTCGATCTCGACGATCTGCTCCTCATCCCACCGAATCCGTCTCACGAACAGTTTCATGGACTCCGGCATCCGGTTGTCGAACGATACAAAGTCGCACCATCGGCGATTGGTGCAGCGCATCTGCCACAGCATTTGCTTGACGTATTTGCTCGGGATTGAGCCGCCGATCAGAGTCTCGATGTGCGTCGCGGTGTTCGGGCACTTGATCTCCACAAGCCCGTCGTCGTCGACAAGCCCATCAGGGCTGGCGCCGGACATCCGGATGACAGGATGCGGGACGAACCCGACCTCCGCCACGGTACTGCCGGTCACGAACTCGTACGCGGCGCGTGCCTCGGCCTCAGTCTCGATCCCCCAGCGCATGGCGTCGGTGGTGAATCCCTCGGCCGGGACGCCGGTGAGCCGCTCCGAGATCAGCGTCGCCATCAGGTTCGCCCGGGACGCGCCCCACCCCGTCTTGGTGCGCGCCATCAGGTCGGCGATGCGTGATGCCGTGACGCGGCCGGCCCTGGCAGCTTTCCATTCCTCTGAGCCCTGGACCAGATCGGCTGTCATGCGCTGGGCTCCGCAGCGCGTGCGGCTTTCGCCTTCAGTGCCGCCACGGCCTTGTCGTAACTGGCGGCCGGGATGTCTTCGATCGCCCCGATTTCGCATTTGCACGCCTTCGCCATGTACTTCAAGAACCCCGGGATGTCCGTCCCCGTGGCGACGATGCGCGTCTGAAGATCGGCCACTTGATCCTGCGTGATGGTGTCCGCCGGCTCGGCGCTCTTGGCGTCGTCGTCGGCGCTGGCCGCGAGCCCGAGCGCGGCTTTGAGCGTGTAGCGAGACAGGTACGTCACGGCGCTGGCGACCGCCTAATGGCTGTTCTTGTTGCCGGTGTCGTCACGCCCGGCGCTCAGCGTGTTCTCCTCGAAATAGCCGTCGCGGTGCGAGATGATGCACGTCACGGTCACCGGCTCGTTCACCGGAGACTGCGTGCGGAACCGGTACGAGAGGCCGTGTCGCGCTAAGATCGGGTCGACGACGCTGGCGATCCCGGCGAGGTCTTCGTGTCGGTAGTGCGTCCTCCCCTTGGTGGACGTGAAGTCGACCTCGCGGTTCTTGAAGATCACCGGGATCTCGGCCTTGGCGTTGGCGATGGCCGCGTTGAACGCCTTGCGAGCCTCGTTCGCCTCCCACCGCTCGTGCAGCGACATCAAACGTTCCATGACGTCGATGCCGGCGCCGCGCTCGACCGCGGCCTGAAGCATCGCCATCGGCGTCATGCCGACTGGCGCCAGCGGCGTGTCTTCGTGAACGATCACCTGTCCCATCTTACTCTCCAGTGCTCCGACGACGCCGGCCGCCGCCTGCCCAATGCTGATTGCGTCGCGCTCGCTCATGCCTCGCTCCCGATGCCGAGCTTGGCCCGCACCGCGGCGATTGCGGCCAGCGTCTCGGCGTCGCCGCGCTCGATCTTGGCGTCGACCTTCCGGATCCCGTGAAGCACCGAAGTGTGATCTCTGCCGCCGAGCACGCGGCCAATCTCGGGCAGGCTGATGCCCTTCACGTCCCGCAGCATCCAGTAGGCCAGATGCCTCGCCCGGACGATCGGCGCATCCCGGCGCGGCGCCCGCAGGTCCATCGGCGAAAAGCCGTAGTGCTGGCCCACGATCTCGACGATGCGGCGATGCGTGATCATGACGTAGCGCGTCGGCACGGTGTGCGGCGACCGATACCGGACCGTGCCGTTCTCAAACCGCACCGCGACGTCGGGGTCGAACTCGACGACGTGGGTGATCGGCGCCGGGCCCGGTGTTGGCTCGGGCGCGCTCTCCGGCACCGGCACCGGGATCGCGATCAGGAACGGCCGGCGCTGTGCCTCCGGATCGGGCCGGGCGTTGGCCGACATGCGGGCGAGGCGCGCCCGGTGGTCGTTGAGCCACGTCGCCGGGTTGAACGGGCGCATCCGGACTTGGCTGGGGGCTGAGGCGTCGATCGCGGGCATGGGCGTCAGTCCAGCGTGATGGTGCAGCGGCGGACGCGGTATCCGGCCTTCTTGGCGGCCCCCCACCCGGCGACCAGGTCGTCGTCGAACATCTCCGCAATGTTTCTCCGCACGTCCTTGGCGAGGCTTTCTGTCGACCATGGAAGGATGACGACGACGCCATCTTCGTCAGTGGTTGTCGCGACATACGCCAGCGTCGATGTGGATTCGCGTGCCATGGTCAAGCCGCCTCCAGCCGCCCGACGACCGTCGCGATCAGCTCGGCGACCGTCGTGTCCCCGCTCACCGCGTCGGCGCCGATCCGGACGCCGAACTCGATCTCGAGCCGCACCGCGATCTCGTCGACCTCCAGCTCGTCGGCGTGCAGCGAGTACAGCGTCCGGTCGTCGGTGATCTCGTCGGGCTCGTAGCTCACGACGCTGCACAGAACGGCGCGAACTTGGTCGGCGGCGGTCTGCTTCGGGTGGACCATGACTTGCTCCTGTCTGGTGGCAGGTTGTGCTTGATCGAGGATTCGCATCGGCGTCGTGAGGTGGCTCATGACGGTGCCGTCCATTCGAGAGCGATCGTCTCGCCGTCCATGTCCCACGTCGCGTCATCGACATTCGCCGGGACCGGCAGGTCTTTGTCGCGCAGCCATTCCAGGATCATCTCTTTCAGGTCCTTCTTGGCGAAGGCGTACCGGCGTGTGATCTGGCGTTCCATCTTGGCCTCACGCTGCATCGTTGGGATCGAACGGGTCGCACACCACCGCGCCGAGGTGCTTCGACGGCGCCGGCAGGTCGACCACCGCGTCGCGCGCGATGGTGTCGATCGCGGCGCTTGGCCGGCAACGGAGGTTGGCCGGCCACATGGCCCGTCTGGCCCGCTGCACCTGCAGCCCGAGTGCGCGGCGATGGATCAGCGCAGGGTCCGCCTCGATCGGGATCACGTCGCCGTCGTGGCGGGTGGCTGGGTCTTGGTTGCGGCGCTGGCGAGCGAACCAGTCGAGCGGCTTGCGGACGATCTGTGCGGTCATGGTGTCACCCATTCATGTTCGGCAGGCATTCCATCGACACGACTTCCTTGCTGCCGAGCGAGATGCCCATTTCGCGCAGATCGCCGTACCCCTCAATGAAGGTCGTGTACTTGTCGACGAGCCCGCGGGCGTAGAGCTGAGCGATATGTTCGATGTGGCGCTCGATGGTGTCGAACGGGTAGAAGCTCGCGCGGTACTCGGCCATGAAATCCGGCGTGAACTTCTTGCGGTCGATCGTAATGCTGACCTCTTGGGTCACAGATACGGTTGTAGTGCGCATGCGCCATCCTCCGTCGATCACCAGCGCTTTGGTATTGCCACGAAAATCTTGTCTGCCCAGTCAGTCCGATCTGGCGTCTTCGCCAACAGAAAGCCTGCGCTCTCGATTGCGTCGATCGCCTCTTTTGCGACGACCTCCGCATTGTCCACGCCGACTCGCCGGTTTGACAGAAGATCGGAGACAATGCGGACCAGCTCGTCATAGTGCGGGCTCAGATTACTCATCGATCACCTTCGACGGCCGCCGCGATCTGGTTGAGATGCGTCCCGAGTTCTGGATGCTCATCGCGCACCAGACTCCGGATGTCGTTCGGGAGCCCGTCCCACGCATCGAGCAACGGGCCGATCAGAGGCATGACGCGAGCGGCTTGCTCCGCCCGGAGCGCAGCGCGCTCGGCCTCAGTGACAGGCTCAGTGCCGCCCTCGGCACGCGCTATCAGCGCCTCGTTCTCGCGAATCTGCCAGTCGATCGGATACGGCGGCTCAGAGTCGTAGGAGTGAAAGTGCTCGCGCAACGCCTTGAGCTTCGCCGTGTTGTTTTTCAGCTCGTTCACGGCGTCGTCGATCAGCTCGGCCGCCATGATGGGCAGAGCGGCATCGGCAGCGCGGTCGCGCCAGTCTTTGGCGTACCATCGAAGCGCTTCGGATACGGTTCTAACGATCTTGGTCATGATAGGCCTCTTACAGTCCTATGGTCTTGGCGAACCTGTCGCGTGCGCCCCGCAGGTATGAGTACGCCTCGGCGCTCGGGAATTTCACATGCGGCTCTTTCCACACCGCATCGAACTCGGCGACAAAATGCATCCCGGCGGCGACAATCTCGACGGTTTGTTCAGGGTGCGGGAGGCGCAGTTTGGAGATAGCGCGCTCTTTCAGAGCGGTGGTCTGCGCGGCGAGGTGGGGACGGTACGGGTAGAGGGCCTCACTTTGGGCCGCGAGGACCAGATCATCGATCATTTTTTCGGCGTCATCTTTGGTCATCCTCACGTCTCCGCAGCATCGGACGTCACGACATGGTCGTTGATAGCTCTCAACGACACGGCGAATGCGTGGTCGCATGGCTGAACGCCATACAGCCTTCCGTTCCCCCACCGCTCTGCCTTGGCGCCGCAGTCATATTCCCAGAACGCGAAATCGTCCTCTGTCTCGTCGGCGCTGTCGTGCAACCGGCTGCCACATGCCGGGCATAAATCGGGCATGATCTTCTTCATGCTTTCTCCAGAATATGAGTTGTTGATGCGATCGAGATCAGCACATCACGGAATGCTGGCGGCGTCGCATTCCTGATGCGCGTCTTGTCCTTTCCGCCGACCATGGCGGTCATCCCGATGCGCCGCGCCTTCTCATAGCCGTAGCGGGCAAGCGCGGTCGGGTGCAGGCGCTGCGCGCCCTTTGACCAGTCCAGTTCGGGGAGTGTCGTGTGAGCGGCGTAGAGCCACGTCGGTTTGCGGCTCATGTGTCCGTAATGGCCTTGTTCGACATAACAGGTGTATCCGATCAGATCGCCGGCTGGCTGCCAGCCTGTGTGACGCTTGGGCCGGTCAATGCCGAAGTGCTTCCACGCATGACTGTCAGCCGGATGTTCGAGGACTCCGCCCCAGCGGCGAACCGCATAGACCGCAGCAGAGAAGCACCCACCGTCATCGCCGAGCTTGAATTGGTGTGGCTTGCGTGTGCTGCCATGCCAAAAGCGGCCCCATCGCTGACACGGCGGATGTGCGACGACCGGCCACGGTCCGGCATAGTTCCTCGCGTCGCGCTGCTCGTCCCACGGGTCGACTCCTTTGATCCCGGAGTAACAACCCCCCGCCTCGACAAACAGCGCGGCAATCACCCCACCCTCCTGATCTGCTCGCGCCCCGCCACGGTCAGCCCGAGCCGCCACAGCCTGGGCAGGCCGCGGGGCTGCACGATCTCCGTGATCTCGACCAGGCCGAGCCGGCTGAGGCTCTGCGCGTGCGACCAGAGGATCGCGCGGGCGCCCGGCGAGATCGGCTTGAACGTCGGCTTGGTTCCCTGTCCGCGGTACGGGTGCAGCACGAGCGCGTGGAGCGCGCCGAGGTGGCGAGTGGTGAGGTCGGTCATGGGGTGCGGCCCTCGGCATCCTGCGCCGCAGGCGAAATAAAATCGCGCACCCACTGCGGTAGCCGCGAAATCCGCTCGCTCGTGATCGCCGCATAATCGTAGTTGGGCTGCTTCGTATCGTCGTAGTGAAGTAGCCACAGAAACGGTTGCTCGATCCACGGGCACACGAACTCGCCGCGGTTCCGAAGCTTCATAAGATTGTGGCAGAGCGCTTCGCGCGCGTCGTGGTAGCCGACCCACACTCCGTCATTCATGTGACCGCTCGATCTGACGTTCCGCCAGTCATCGACTTTTGGCATCCAATTGTATGAGACCTTAGCCGCATTCACGGTGTTGCCGCGGAACGTGTCGAATGACAGCAGCAAGCCGTCCCGGTGGGCGAACACGAAAAAAGTCTCGATCACGCCGTTATGCGACGACGGCCACTCGTCGGCCAGCACTTGCTCGAACCCGAGTCTGTCCAAGATCGATAGGTAGCGCGCGAGGGAGTCGCCATACGTGGTGTCGCCAACCTCATGCAGCGCATCGCGCTTCATCTTGCTGTGCGTGCAGGCGAACAGGAGCCCGAGTGCAGCCGTCTCGTCATTGAGCGACTCCCCCATGCGCTCACCCGTCAACCCTTCGGCCGCAGCCAACGGATCAAAACTCAGCAGGTCGTCGATCTTGCTCACGCTCACCTCCCCGTCATCACGAACCGCGCCGTCTCGGCGCTGACATGCACCGTCGCGCCGACCCGCGGCTCCGACATCACGGCGAGCACCGACGGGACCCAGTGGTCGAGCCGGTACCGCCGCATCCAGCGCGCGATGAGCAGGGCCTCGCGGGCGGCCCGGAACAGCGCCGAGTCCGGGGTCCGCCGTTCCTCGGCGATGCGGCGCTCCCTGATCACGTGCCAGCGCAGCGCCTCGCAGGCCTGCGTCGCGTCGGCCACCTGTCGTCGGATCAGGAGATCGATGACGGGGCCGAACCAGATTCGCGACTGGTCGTTGTCGGGGCCGAGCCGGATCGTGCGCTCGGCCGCCAGCTTCATGTTGTTCGGCTCGCGGAACTCGGCCCGGAACGCGGCCGTAATGCCGGCCTCGTGGGCGGCGAGCGCGTCGGCGCCGGAGGCTTTGGCCTGGGCCGTGGCGACGGCGGCGACGCGCGTGAGGCGAGTACGGCGCGGAACGTGAGTGATGGGCGTGGCGATGCGGTCGAGCATGGCGGGCCTCACATCTTCGAAGACAGGATCAGCAACGACAGCCAGCCGGCGCCGGCACCGGAAAGGAAGCTCGGGATGTCAGCGTCCGGCGACGTCATCGCCACGGCGACGGCGAGCGCGGTCACGAGGATCGTCGACCAGCGGAATGTGGTGGCGAGCATGGTGTTCATCCCCAGAACGAAACGGCCGACGCGATGATCGGCGCAGCGGGATCGGGCAGAGCGGGCGGCGGCGCGTCGGCGAAACGGTCGCAGCACTCGATCAGTTCGGCGCGCTCCGCGGCGTCGGCGTCCCAGGCGCAGATCAGCGTCAGGGCCGAAGCGCGCCAGTTCTCCCAGCGGTCGTGGTCGAGCCGGACCGACAGCGTCGGGCGGCGGGCGCCGAGCTGGACGGCGCGAGAGATGAGTCCGTGCGACGTGGTGAACATGGCGGACTCTAACGTCCGAGCCCGAGGACGACGTATCCCGGCTCAATGCCAAACTGCCCCCCAGTCAGCACGTATTTGATGCGCCGCCGGAGTTCGTAAGGTCGGTTGTCGCTGATGGTACGCGTGAAATTGTTACGCTCTCGATCCCACCGTTTGAGGATCAGGGTATCGCCCTTCTGAAAGCCGCGATCGTCACGGCGAACCTCAAACGTTTTTTCTCCGTTGGAGATCGCGTCCCAATAGACGTCCCAACATTTCAGATCGTGTTCGCGAGCCATCGCATTCATGCTTATCCGGTTGGCACACACAGCCCTAGATGTTGTGGTCATCGCCATCGCCCAAAACTGAGTTGAAACCACGCCCATCGAATCCACCAGATCGTTTCGCCATCGGCTTTGGCAGTTTCGGTTAGGTCGCGTCGAAAGCGTGCGCTCGGCAGAAGCCAGAAACCAAAGGGGTTTAGCTCCAGAGAGATACGAGTGGCGCGCAAGGGATAAGGCAGGGGGTTTTTCATGGCTCATCCTCTTCAGGGGGTCGAAGGCTGTCGATATGCACGCCGCATCGACCGCAAATCTTCGGATCGCTCTTGCTCGCGACGTGGCCGGTGCAAGCCTCTTCGGAAAACCAAGGCCCATACAGTTCGAGAACCTCGCTCTCACCCTCCATCTTTATGACATCGCAGGGGCGGGCGGCGGTTCTGCCGGCTTCCAAGGCCGAATTGATAAATCCAAATCCGGTCGGGACTGGCGCCAACGGATGGTCGCGAAGCCATTGGCAAGAGAGACAGACGCAAGTCTTGGCCTCGTAAGATGCGGAGATCGAACGACCGCAGTCTTCGCAGGTGAAGTGCGTGGCGCCCTCTCGATCAACAAACGGGATCAACATCTAGTATGCCTCAGCGCTTGTGTGCGTTAACCGGATAAGCATGATCGCATTCCTCCTCACAGCAGTCCGTCGCGCCGCAGCGCCGCGGCCAGATCAGCGGCCGGCGCCTGGCGCTTCGCCCGGTACGTGGCGACGTTCATTTCGTGGTTCGCCCGGAACTCCGCCGTGTCGATGCCGGCGTCCCTGATCACGCGCTTGATCCAGCCGAGCGCGGTCGGGTCGTCGATCTTGAGCGCGCAGACCAGTCCGTACAACGCGAGCCGGAGCATCACGCCGTCGGTGAGCGCGCGGCCCGGCAGCATGGGGATGGGCTCGCTCATGACGCGGGCTTCGTGGTGCGGGCGGCGGCGAGGGCGGCGTTGACTATCGTAATTGTATAACGACGCTCGGGCACAAGCCGGATGCTAGGAGCATGCAGTCGAGCGATCTGAGCGCCTCCGTCAGCTTCTCGATCAGCGCGGCTTGGCGTTCGATATTCGCGGTCAACCGGCCGTTCTCGGCCATCAGGTCGCAGACTTCGTCGTGGTGTCCCATTATCCCCTCCTCACGGCCACAAACGGCCAGAACGTCCTCGCATCGGGCAGCCGGCGCCTGACCGGCGGCACATGGCTGGCGACGAGCCGCGCCGTGACGCTCGGACCGCGCCCGGCATCCCAATCGGCCCGCAGCTCGGCGAGACGGCGCGGCTGCTCCGGGAGGCGGCGGGTCATGATCAGGACTCGCTGCCCGCGACCTCGACCGGATGACCGGACTCGTCGAGCGAGTACCAAGTCATCGGTGTGATGCCCTCGCGGCCGACGATGCCGGCCCAGACGTGAGTAATCGCGCCGTCATCGTCACGGCGATCGAGATGCAACGCCGATCCTGCAACGCCCCGCACGCGGCCGTAGCGACCGCTCGCATGGGCGGTAGCCGTAGCGTGCATGGCCGAGGCCGCGCCCCTGTAGCCGGTGGCCGAGGCCGCGCCCCTGTCGCCGGTGGCCGAGGCCGCGCCCCTGTAGCCGGTGGCCGAGGCCGCGCCCCTGTAGCCGGTGGCCGAGGCCGCGCCCCTGTCGCCGGTGGCCGAGGCCGCGCCCCTGTAGCCGGTGGCCGAGGCCGCGCCGCTGTCGCCGGTGGCCGAGGCCGCGCCGCTGTCGCCGGTGGCCGAGGCCGCGCCGCAGTTGCCGGTGGCCGTTTCGCCCTCGATCGTTGCCCGCGACCACACATAATCCCAGGCGCGCCGCACGAGGTCGCTGATCGAGAGTTCGACGTTGATCGTGATCCGTGCCGCAGCGATCTTCGTGTCGCTGTCGTTGCCGTCCATCTCGCCGGACAGCGTCACCTCGGCGTAGCGGTTGCTGGCTGGCGCGTAGTAGCCGAAAACGTCAAGCGGGTGTTCGCAGGCGTGGAAGCCCGAAGCGCAGGCTTCGATCTTGCCGGCGTGCTCGTAGGTCTTCCCGACCTCGTACTGATAGCCGCGGCAGCGAAGCTGCGCGTCGAAGCCCTTGAAGGCCGTGACAATATTCTCCACGGCCGGGGCGATTTCTGCGGTCGTGGCAGTCACCTCGGTCTTGCGTCTGCGAGCCATGTCGGTGGCCTTTCGGAGTGATCAGGATCGGAAGGGTGAAAGCGGCAGGGTTTGAGCCCCGCCTACTGCATCAGCGGTCCAGCGCGGCGCCGAGCCGCTGCGCCTCGATCCGGTCGGTCTCGACGCCGTCCCGGGCGTACCGCTCGCACGCCGCGTCGTAGGCCGCGGTCAGGTCGACACCGACGGGCACCGGCGGCGGGAACATGGGCGGGTGCTCGGCGAGCATCGCGGCGTGGCGAGCCGCGGCACGGGGCGGGACGGCGCCCGCGCTGCTAAAGCTGATGCGGTCGGTGATGGTCATGATCACTCTCCCCCCGGCGCGGCGGCAAAACGCTCGGCCGCGGTATGGAAGGCATCGACATTCGTGATACCGAGACCGCCGAGAACATCCGCGGCGAGCAGCGCGTCTTCTCCGAACATCGTCAGGAAAAAGCGGGCAAGAACGGCGACGACCACATGGTCGTCGATGTCGATGGCTGCGTCGGTGGTCATGGTCCTCTCCTGATCAGTTCAGCAAGTGGGGGCTTTCGCCCCCGCCGTCACTTCAGCTCGATCAGGTCGGCGAGGAACTGAACTTCCTCGATCAGCTTCGCGCGCTCCCGGGCGTTCTTGGTGCGAGCGACCTGGGCGGCGACCCGGTCGTATCGGGACGCCAGCTCGAGGCGGGCGGCTTGTCCGTGGCGGCGGTTCAGTTCGTTGCGGCGGCGGCTGGTCATTGGTAGCTCCCGTTCCCGTGCTTCGATGGTCTAAATGTACACGAGGTGCACACGGATGTCCAGGGGGCATGTGCATGTCATGTAAAAAAATGTTCAGCAGACCTTGCCGCCGAGAGGCGGCTGGGTCATCTTTGATGCGCGTGTCGTTGCTGAAAGGCCGGGCGAAGACCTCGGCCGCAGGGCAGGCAGGCAAAAAGAAAGCCGGGCAGGGTGGCGACCCTCCCGGCTTCGATCGGGGGCGTGCTGAAAAGCCCCGACCGCTTGGTGTGTACGGTTTACATAGCGGCCGTTACAAAATCAAGCGTCTTCCCTTTCGGGTCAGCACAAATCGCCGGCATAGGGCGCGCACCTCGTCGTGTGTTGCGCCTCCGCCCGCGATAGAGGGCCGAACCCGCGGAGCATGACGTGGGGGGACGAGACCGGCGAGAGCCGGAGACGAGCGGTGCCGGCAACGGCACCTCGGAGCCCTCGATCCCACGAGGGTCCGGACCGGGCTCCGGCTGGCGCCGACCCGGTGGGCGCGCCCGGCTGGCGGATCGGCTTGGCGATAAGCGCCCGCGTCAATGACAGACGTAAAGCCGACAGCGTGACCCCGGCTTCCCTTCCTCGACGAAGGTCGTTCGATCCGTCCGTGCTCGTGGCCTCGCCTAACTTCGGGGTTCAGAGGATGGCTTCGCCCTCGCTGGCGAAGCTATGCCCGGACCAGCAGCCTTCATCGAGGTTCAGGGGCCTTCTGAAGTTGCTTCTACCCTTACGAGAGTCTACGGTTGAGAGATCAACGCAGGGGTGGTTTATCATGCGCAATGTGATTGCAATCGCTGCACTTTCGTTTTTCGTCGCGGCCGGATGCGCCGGCACGCCGACTGCGCCTCCTGTCGCAATCGCAGCCGAGCCGCCGCCGGCGCCGGTCGTCATCACGTCGAAGATGCGGTCGGCGATCGAGCGGGGCGCCAGGCAAGGCCTTAAAGACCCCGACAGCGCGCGATTCGGCGACATGAAAGCCTCCACGGGCAAGGAGGGCCTCGTCAACGTTTGCGGTTGGCTGAACGCCAAGAACAGCTACGGCGGGTACACCGGCATGGGTCCGTTCACCGGGCAGCTTGCGGGCGAAACCTTCGTGCTGCTCGGGTCCGGGACGTTCGATTCGATCGGCGGGCGCGCTGTCTTGGAGATCTGCCGGACGCGCTATGGGCTGCCGCTCGACTAATCGACACGGAGTCGGGCGATGCTGCCGTCGCGGGAGGGTCAGTGCTTGTCGTCCAGCACGGCCCGGGCGTGGCGGGCGATCTGCCGGCGCTGATCGGGTTCGGCTGACGAGAGCAGCATGTCGAGCTCATCCGGCTCGTCGGGATGCCGGGTCAGCAGCGTGATCGGGTCGGTGCCGTACACCGCGGCGAGCGCCTCGAGCAAGTCGCCTGTGTAATCCTGCACGCCACGCTCGATTCTGGACAAGCTGGCGTGGCTGTAGTCGATCTTGGCGCCGACCTCCTCAAGGGTCATCTCGCGCTTTTCCCGCCACTCTCGCAGGTAGTTCCTGCGGCGGCAGACCCTTCGCCTCTTTGCACTAACCATCTTTGCCATGTGCACATGATGCACCGGCCATCCCTGTGAATCCATGTCGCTGGGTGCACAAGGGGGCTGGACGATCATGTGCACAGGGTGTACATTACGCGACATGACGAAGACCTCGAAGCCCAAGACGAAACTCGCGGCCTGGATGAAGGACAACGGCATTACGGATGCCGACCTCGCCGAAATGGTCGGTACGTCCCGCGAGCAGATCAACCGCGTCCGAAATGGCGTGAGCTCCCCGTCGTGGGGGCTTGCGGCCAAGCTGAAGGCCGCGACACGAGGCGTCATCACGGCTGACGACTTTCTGCCGGACGCCGCGGCATGACGCTTTCAGTTGCACCCGCCGCGCGCCGGCATCCGCAGCACGCCAGCCGGCGCCACGATGCGCGCCACCACCACGCGTTCGCGGGTGCGGCCGTCCAGGCTGGTCTGCTCCGTGTAGAGCGTGAGCCGCTCGTTCGGCCCGATCTGTTCGATGGCGCCGATGCCGTCCGCATACACGTCCGGAATGGGCGTGATCTCGACCAAATGCGTCCTGCTCATCGCAATCCCCTGGCGCGCTCTTCTGTCGGCGCGCGGGAATTGTGTGCGCGGATCGCTGTTTCATCAACCTGAACTGGTAAACGATCATCTGATTAGCTCCCGGCTTGGTTAAGGCGAGCATCTGACGATCTGATCAGATCATCGGTTGTTGCGTGAAACCTCGTAAGCGTCTGTCCGTAGGAAAAACGGGTGATAGCATGAGCATTGACACGCAAGCAGACCAGCGCCGCCACACGCACCCGGCGCCGCCGCGGATGCCGCCGGACGTGGAGCCGATCACACAGCCGCTCGTCTTCACACATCGCCCTCTGTCGGATGTTGAGGTCGCCGTGCTCCGCACGATGCGACCGGCGGGCGATCTCTACGTCCACGAGCCCGACCTCTCCCTCCACGTCATCAGCATGGCCCTCGCCGCGATCTCCGGCGCGCTGGTGGGATTCGTCATCAGGGGGCTGCTGTGAGCCCGGACCTGCACTCCACGCGCGTCCGCCCCGAGTTGGCCGGCTCCGCCCTCATCGTGCTGCTCGGCTTCATCGTCGCGGCGGCGCTGATCACGATCCTTGTGCTGGTGGTGGTGTCATGACCCAGCACCGCACCGAAACCGACCGCCTCGTTGCGATGTGCTCGCCCGTGGTGGCGGACGCGCGGCGGACCCGGATCGCGCTCGACGCTCTCGCTGCGCACATCGAGTGCAGAACCGCCGTGCTGCGGGAGATGCGGCGCGAGGCCGCGATCGGCGCGCGCGTCGCCGAGCTGAAGCGCATCTCCGGAGCGAGCTGATGAACGACGTCCGCCCTTGGCACACCGAAGTCGGCACCACCCTCGTCACGATCCCAGCCGTCCTGCTCGGCAGCACGTGGCTGCTCATCAACCTCGCGGTCTGGCTCGCCTGGAGCGCCAGCCTCTTCGTCTCCGCGCCGCTCGCCGCCGTGTGCCGCGCGGTCGCTGCGGATGTGGCGGGGCCGCGATGAGCACTCTTCGCGCGCGCCGTCGAGCACGTGATGTGGCCCCGCGGGCTTGCCTGCACCTGTGCTGCAATAGGCATGAGGACGGGTCCTTTGCGGGGCGCGTGTCGGCGATCGAGGTCGCCCGCCGGGGCGAGTCCGTTGCGCTGGAACACTGGTCCCGCGGCGTTCGTCTGACGCTCGACGACGGCGGCCTGCGGCTTCTGCGCCGTCGGTGTGTCGTGCTCGACAGCAAGCAGTGGGTCGGGAACTGGTCCTGGAACCTCTACGTCGTCCCGGTCGCGGACGTCGCAGCCGTGATCGAGGCAGCCATGTCGGCCGGGTTCACGTGCGAGTCGGCAACCGGCGAGCACGCGATTCACCTGAGTGAGCTGCTCGACGCGCGCCGAGCCGGGCCGTGGGCCGGGTCGTCGGCTGAGATCGAGATTGCCCTCGCGGCTTTCGGTGAGTGCGCCTGACATGCAGATCCCCACGCGCACCCGTTCCTCCCGGTGCTCCATCCCCCGCGGGGCCACTGGCGCCGGCTCGCTGCTCCGTGTGAGCGCGGCCGGCGCCTCTTTCATCACGAGGTTCGCGCCGGCTTCGGCCGTGCGCCTCAAGACCCTGGCATCGCCACCGACGCCGATCGATGCGGTGGCGTTTGCGATCCCGCTGGCAGACCGGGTGGGGCACGTCTGCATGGTGGGGAGCCGGGCCGCGGACGCCTCGCGGCCCGGCTCCTTACGCCCTGCGACCCGGTACGCGAGACCGGTCCGGACCGCGGCGGCGAACGTGATTTGCTCATTGGTTTGAACGGTGATCGTCATGACCACATCGTCCTCTGCGACCGCGGTTAAGGCAAATGGGCGGGGGTACAGCTCGGCTGTCATTCGCAGCCAACCTGGCACCGCTCAGTCGATTTTGTCGAAGTTCTTCAACGAAAGGATTGGTCGGCAGCGGAAACCGTGGGCGCTGCTCTGCGTGTGGCTCGGGATCGACGAACACACCGCCAAACACAGGCTCGCCGAGCGCCGGGATTTTTCCCCAGATGACATCGTGACCGCGCTTCGCGGCGAACTCGGCGGCGACCTTCTAGCCGCGATCATGGGCGACTCCAAGGCGGCTTGGTACGCCAAATACAAACGCACGCTCGACATTGCCAACCTCAGGAAGTTGCAAGCCGAGCACCAACGACTGCTCGAAAAGTTGGAACAGGACGCTGCCGAATGAACGGGTTTTTGTCTGATCTCTGCATTTGGCAGTCCACACGACTGCTGATCCGCTCGCGCCAATGGTCCGAGTGGGCGCGGATGCTCAATCACTCCGATCGGCTGACGGCCGTGCGGAGACTTTACGAGGCTCATTGGCGCGAACGCGCAGTTGCAGGGCTACAGCCGAGCCGTCGCGATTAGGCGCTGAGAACGCGCCGCAGGCTCCACCTCCGGCCTGCAGAGATCGCGTCACAGGAGGAAGAGAGGGTGGAAATGTTGGACCGTCTATTTGGAACTGCCGAGCCGATGGCGCCGCGTGCGCCGGTCAAGACAGGCATGGGTGACCCGGACGTGCTGTCGTCCATGAAGGACACTGGGGACGCCCGCAAGCGTCTGCGCTGGTGGTGCCAGGAGGCGAACAAGGAGCCACAGGCGCACTTCTTGACTATCGACCCCTCGATGGCGTGCGCCATGATGGAGCGGAACCAGGACGACGAATGGCGCAATCGCCCGTCGAGCGAGAAGGGCGTGCGCCGCTACGTCCGCGCCATGAAGACTGGGTGGAAGCTCACAGGCGAGACGATCGTGTTCGGCCGCAGCGGGCGTCTGCTCAACGGTCAGCACCGCCTCAAGGCGTGCATGGACTCCGGGGCGACGTTCCCGTGTCTCGTCGCGTTCGGGATCGACGACAACGCCTTCACGTTCATGGACAGTGGCATCAAGCGGACCGCCGGGCACATCTTCGCGATCGACGGGGTGCCGAACGCTGCCGGTGCCTCGGCTGCGGCTCGTCTTCTCTACGGCTACGACAAAGAACGGGATTGGGGCGGGAACGCGCCGGACGTCGACAGCGACCCGCTGCTTGCCTTTTACCACGAGAACGAAGGACTGGCCGAAAGCGTGAACGTCGGCCAGCGTCTGTATCACACCCGCCTGATGGTCATCAGTTGGGCGTCGTTCCTGCATTACGTGATGACGCGCAAGAGCCGGTCCGAGGCCAACGACTTCTTCGAGAAGCTGATCACCGGCATTGGGCTCACCAGTAAGAACGACCCGGTGTGGAAACTTCGGAACAAGCTCGAAACCAACGCGCGGTCCGACAGCGCCAGTCTCAGCCTACCGCACATCGGCGCGTTTACAGTCCAGGCGTGGAACGCCGTCCGGACGGGGTCATCTCGTGACCTGTTCCGTTGGCGCGGCGAGCAGGCCCCCAACCAGTCCTTCCCGCGAGTGGTGTGACGTCATGAAGCTGGACAACATCGAAGTCTCGGCGGTCATCGTGCCGCCGGGTCGGCGGGAGCCAAACATGGCACGGGTCCGCGAGATCGCGGAAAGCATCCGCCGTGTCGGGTTGCTCCAGCCGATCGTCGTGCGCGAGCAGGCGCACGGCTACAAGCTAATCGCCGGGCGCCATCGGCTCGCGGCGGTCACTCTCTTGGAAGAGCCGTTCATTGACGCCTTCTTGTTCAAAGGAGACGACATCGGCCAACGGCTAGCCGAGATCACGGAGAACCTGCACCGAGCGGACCTGACGGCGCTTGAACGCGACGAGCAACTAGCCGAGTGGATTAGGCTAACTGAGGCGCAGCAAGTTCAATCGTTCCAATCTGAAACGATTGAAAGCAAGCGAGTAGACGGCAAGGGGCATCGGCAAGAGGGCGGCGTTAATGCTGCCGCCCGCGACCTCGGCGTCAGCAAGGCAGACGCCCACCGCGCCATGAAGGTGTCGACCTTGTCAGAGTCGGCTAAGCAGGCCGCTCGCGACGTCGGACTCGACAACAACCGCACGGCGCTGCTGAAGGCGGCGGCGGTGCCGGTCGATCGTCAGGCCGAAGCGATCAGGCAAGAAGCCGAGGCGCGCAAGAAAGACAACAAGGCCCGCAACGAGATCATCCGCGACGACCACACGGAAGAATTCGCCGAATGGCTATATCAGCACGGCGGGCAGGAGCTCCCGTCGCTGATCTCGTGGCTTGAAGTCTGCAAGCCGAAAGAAGTGATCGAGGCATTGCGGCGCATTTCACGAGGGGCCGCCGCATGACCGGCACCTCGTCCTACGACACCCTGAGCCCCGGCTGGACCGACGAGCGCGTGGCAGAGCTGCGCCAGCTGTGGGCTGACGGACTATCGGCCTCTCAGATCGCGGTCGAGCTTGGCGGCGCGACGCGGAACGCCATTCTAGGCAAGGTCAACCGGATGAAGCTTGAAGCGCGAGGCCGCGGCCACATCGTCAAGCCGCGCGGCGAGCCTCGCCCCAAGCCCGACAAGCGCAGCCACGCCCGGAAGCCCGACACGGATAAGCGCGCCCCGGTCCGCCGTCCGCCCGTGATCGAGCCCGACGACACCCCACTGAGAGCCGCGCCGATCGAGTGCGTGGTCCCGCTGCTCGACCTGACCGAAGGCATGTGCCGCTACCCGTCCGGCGACGGTGCCGACATCCGGTTCTGCGGCGCCCCGAAGGCGCGCGGCTCGTGGTGCGCGACGCATGCCGCGCTCGTGTACGTGCCGCTGCACCGCCGGCCGGAGGGCGTCGACTACCGGGTGAAGCGGGGCGACGCGATGAATGCGATCCGCTGGCGGCAAGGTCGCGGCACGACGCAATACGCGGCTGAGTGATCACGACAACCGAAAGGCACCAGCATGGACAAGGAAATGCACGCTTTGGCCGAGCGGTGGGCCAACCTGGAAGACCAGCGGAAGCAGATCGCCGACGACATCAAGGATCTGCGCGCCGAAGCCGAGGGCCGAGGCTACGACCCGAAGCTGCTCGCCAAGACCGTGCGCATCATGCGCATGGAGGCCGACAAGCGCGCCAAGGAACTGGACCAGCACCAGTTATTCGATGTGTACCTCGCCGGCTGCGGCCTGATCGCGAGCGCTCCGGTCGGCCGAGCCGTGGAGCGCGCGGCGAAGAGCACCAAGCCGCGCCGCGCCACCCCAGACCACGACTCCGACGGAGTCATCCACGAGCCGGCGAGCCACGACGAGGCGGCCTGCACGCTCGACACGGAGGAGGGCGACAAGGCCGACGACTTGGACCCGGCTGGCCGCGATTGGGAGCCGCCGCCGGCCGATAACGAGGTCAGGGAGGCGACTGCCGCCGCGAACGAACTCGCTCGCCTGCTACGTGAAGACGGCGCGACTGGTTCGCTGAGCTTCCGCGACGAAGACGGGACCGAGCGCGACATCACGCCAGCCGTGATCGCTGCGGTCGGCCGGTCCGCGATCGACGACGGCCTCGACATCCCGGCCAACCTGCGGCGGTTCTGATGACCGCGATCGTCCTCGACCTTCCGATTCCGCCCCTCGTGAACCGCACCCGTCGCATCGACTGGTCGGCGCACCGTTTGGTCAAGGCGTGGCGCCGCACCGCCGACGGCCTGATGCTCGTCGCACGCTGTCGCAAGGTCGATCCGATCAGGCTCGCCGCGCCGCTCGACAGGTTCGAAGTCGAGATCATGCTCTCGTCCGAGCACACCAAGGGCGACCTCGACTCGGTGATCAAGACGACCATCGACTACCTCAAGCACGCCGGCCTGATCGTCGACGACGCGCAGAAGCATCTCCGCCGGCTGACCGTGGGTTGGACATGCTCCGAATACGCGAGCGAGGGCATGCGCGTCACAGTGCGGGAGGTGATTTCCTGATGCTCGACCACAGTTGTCAGGTTCAGAGAGCCCCGCTATCCGAGCGCGGAGACGACTTCTATGCCACCCCGCCGGTCGCGGTCGAGGCGCTGTTGCAGGTCGAGCGGTTGCCGCGCCTGATCTGGGAACCAGCATGCGGCGACGGCGCGATTGTCAACGTGCTCCGCGCGGCCGGATATGACGTGGCCGCCACGGACTTGGTCGACCGCGGTTGTCCGGACAGCGCGGCCGGCATCGACTTTCTGATGGAACACCGCGCGCCCGCGGGCGTCCAATGCATCGTGACCAATCCGCCGTTCAAGCTGGCGGAAGAGTTCGTCGTCAAGGCGCTCGATCTCTGCCCGCGCGTCATCATGCTTCTGCGCCTCGCCTTCCTGGAGTCAGAGCGGCGGTCGTCAATTCTGGACTGTGGCCGGCTGGCGCGCGTGCATTGTTTCTCGCGCCGCATCCCGATGATGCACCGCGGCGGGTACGAGGGAAAAAAGATTGGCAACAGCGGCATGGCGTTCGCGTGGTTTGTCTGGAATCGCGACCATCGCGGGCCGACCGAAGCCATGAGCCGGATGAACATTGAGCAGCGCGATTTGATTATCGCTCTGGCGAAGGCCGGCACGCCACCAATCGAGATCGTGCGCAAGCTGGCCGACTGCTACCAGCGCGTCGGGCTGGAGACGGTCAGAAACGTCATTACCTATGAGCGAAGCAGGGGGCGGCTGATTCCCCGCTGCACCCGCCGCGGCGCTCCGATTGTCATGCCAGACGTCAAGGCCAGCCTGAGAGAGCACGCTACTCGACGCCGGATGACGGTCCGGGCGCTCGCGCGGGAGATCATCACGACTGTGGTTGCGTCCGGGATGGTTGATGCCGTGCTCGACGACGGGGTGCAGCCATGACGCCTCAATCCCGCGACCCGCTGCACCGGGAGATCGCCGCGCTTCGTGAGCAGGTCGAGGGGCTGCAAGCGGGGATCGATCGGCTTCGGCAGATCAATGCAGTCGACCCGTTCGAGCCGCCGATCCCATGGGCGCAGACGCAGGCTGCGATTGATCGCCGATACATGCGGCTTTTGATCAAACGCGCCAAACTCAGCCGCGCCTACCGGGACGTCCTACAGACAATCGTGAACCTCTGGTTCCGCAACCGGAGCAACGGCGGGGTCATCCATCCCGGCAGGTCCAAGATCGCAAAGATGGCCCGGGTCTCGGTTCCGACCGTCACCCGAGCACTGTCGGAATTCCGCGAAAGGTCGTTCATCAAGGCGACGGCGTACCAAGATGGGGGAGCAAGGGTGACCCGTTATCTGGTCGACCTGAACGCCATCCGAGACGCGCTTACGCCGCCCCATCTCATCCCCGTGACGGTTCCGGGCACGCTCGGCAAGATCGTTGATCTGAGAGAGCGCGATCTGCCGAAAGAATACGACGAACCAATCGGTTACGATGCATGGCTAGCCGATACCGACTATCACTGTAACCCGGATCAAAATGATCCACGGATAATAGACTCTCCTAGAGATGAATTCGACCAGCGCTCTCCCGAGCCGATAGGCACGGAAGGCCCCGGCCAAGAAGAGACCGGGCAGGATGTCCGGCTCCCTGGTTCCAATGTCATCCCGTTTCGCCCGTGGTCGTCCATCTTTTGGCTAGGGTCATCTTCGATGCTCACGGCTTCGTCGCCACGTCAGCTCCGCCCGCATCAGCAGTCCGCAATCGACATGCTTCGGGACTCGCTTCGCGCCGGGAACAAGCGAGTGATCCTTCAAGCGCCCACAGGATTCGGCAAGACGATCACGGCCGTAAAGATCATCGGCGCTTCTCTGGCTAAGGGGCACAGGGTGCTGTTCACGGTGCCGAGGCTGTCTCTGGTCAATCAGGCGATTGCCGATTTCGAGCGGGACGGTCTGTCTCATGTCGGCGCGATGCAGTCCGACCACCCGCGAACCGACGACAGTGCTCCGGTTCAGGTCGCCACGGTCCAGACGCTCAAGCGTCGGCTGCGCAATGGCAACATGGACGAGAATTTCGGGTTGGTGATCGTCGACGAATGCCACGAGGATTTCACGGTCATTCGCGAAATGATGGCCCGCTGGCCGACGCGAGTGTTCGTCGGTCTCTCTGCGACGCCATGGACGATCGGGCTCGGCAGGCACTGGCAAGACCTGCGTATTGCCGCGACGATCGGATCGCTGATCGAGGCGGGCTACCTGTCGAAGTTCGTAGCGTTCGCCCCGGACAAGCCGGACTTGAGCAAGGTCCGAACGGTTGCTGGGGACTATGCCGAAAACGACCTTGAGCAGGTGATGAGCGAAAACAAGCTCGTCGGCCACGTCGTGCAGACGTGGCTTGAGAAGGGGGGAAACCGGCCGACGCTGGTGTTCGGCGTGAATTGTAGTCACGCCAAGGTTTTGCAGGAACAGTTTCTGAGAGCCGGGGTGTCGGCGGGATACTGTGACGCACACACCGACATCGTGGCGCGCGAGCATTTGAAGCGCCAATTCATCAGCGGCGAGATCAAGGTTGTCTGCTCAGTCCGGACGCTCACCACAGGCGTCGACTGGCCGGTGTCGTGCATCGTGGACGCCGCCCCGACCAAATCCGAAATGCTCCATGTGCAGCGCATCGGCCGTGGGCTCAGGATCAACCCAGGCACCGAAGACCTCGTGATCTTGGACCACGCCGGGAATTCGCTCCGGCTCGGGCTCGTGACCGATATCCACCACGCGGTGCTCGACAAGGGTGAGGGCGGGAAGGCGAAGGCGCGGCGGAAAGCGGAAAAGCTCCCGAGGGAATGCAGCGCGTGCGGCGCGCTCCACACTGGCCGGGTCTGCCCTGAGTGTGGACACGAGAGCCGGCGCCCGTGTGAGGTCGAGACGGTTGACGGCCGCTTGGTCGAGATCACCGGTCGGGCGAAGGCGCCAACCCAAGCCGAGAAACAACGGTTCTGGAGCATGGCGCTCGACATGGACGACCATCGGAAGCGTGGCGGAAAGCTGGCTCTCGGGCTCTACAAGTCGAAATTCGGTGTGTGGCCCCGCGGCTTGCTCGACGTGCGGATCCCGTTCGACGGCGCGTTCCAGCGCTACGAGCAGAGCCGGAGAATTAGGTGGGCAAAGAAGATGGAGTCTGAGCGTCGTGCTGTTGGGGGCGTTCGATGAAGGACCAGACGAAACTCGAAACGCGCCTCGGGCATGGCGTTTGTGGGGTTTATTCGATCGCAACGCCAACGGGAAAAGAGTACATCGGCTCAAGTGTTGACGTTCGCCGGCGGTGGTATGAACATCATTGGCGAATGAAGAACGGGAGGTCGAGCAGCCCTCAGTTGAGCAGGGCGTATGGGAAATATGGCTTGTTGTTGAAATTCTCCGTTCTGGAGGAATGCGACCCAGGCGAACTGAGGCGTCGTGAACAGTGGCATATAGACACACGAAAGCCTGCTCTGAATGCGTCTGATAATGCTTATTGTGCCGCGTTGTGGGCGGCCAAGAAGGGGGCGCAATTATCAGCGGGTGCTCAAGCGCGCCGCTGCGCCGTTGAAGATAGCATGGGCCGCCTGTACGAAAGTATTACATTTGCGGCAAAGACTATGGGTTGCTCGCAAGCGATGATGGCTCGGCGGATAGCCCACCATGATCCGTTTCCATGTGGGCTCCGATTTAGACGAATCGGTGAGATTTGGAAGCCGCTTCGCCCATCTCCTGAGGTGCGGAAGCGTGATGCCATAATCAAATCTCAGATTGAGCGACGCGCGGCTGGTAAGCTGGTCCACAGTGAGAAGGCGAAACTTGAGAAGAGCCTACGGACTAAGGGGGTTCCGTGGAGTCAGGAGCGACGGGCTAAGTTCTACGCCAAGAGCATGCTGAAGCAGCGTGGTGCCGCCTGATGGCGTTTCACGAGAAGACAGCCCTGGCGGCGACCGGGAAGTGGCGCGGCATCCTGCTCAGCTTCGGCGTTCCGGAGCGCGCCCTGTCAGGCAAACACGGCCCGTGCCCGATCTGCGGCGGGACTGACCGGTTCCGGTACGACGACAAGGACCGTCGGGGCACCTGGATATGCGGCCAGTGCGGGGCAGGCGATGGGATGAAGTTGGCGATCGAGTTTACCGGCAAGCCATTTTCCGAGGTCGCGGCCCGCATCGACGAGATGCTCGGCAACCTAAAGCCGGATTCGACGCTGCCGAAGGTCGACTTGACGGACGAGCAGCGCATCAAGGCTCTGAGGGCCATTTGGGTTGAGACCCGTCCTGTGACCCCGGGCGATCTGGTGCATCGCTATTTCGATGCGCGCGGGATTGAGGAGCGGGTCGTCTATCCGAGGGCTCTTCGGTTCGGCGAGCGCCTCAGGGACGGGGATGGTGGTGTCCGACCAGCTTTGGTCGCCATGGTCGGGTTGTTCGGAGTGCCGAAGTTTGTGTCGATGCATCGGACGTTTTTGCGGCCGGACGGACTCGCTAAGGCCGAAATGCCATCGCCTCGCAAGCTGATGCCCGGGAGCCTCCCGGATGGTGCCTGCGTCATGCTGAGCGACTACACCCACGGCCCCCTTGGGATCGCCGAGGGGATCGAGACTGCACTGAGCGCCAGCATCCTGTACGAAATGCCGGTGTGGGCTGCGATCAATTCGGCTCTCATGGCGAAATGGCACCCGCCACCAGCGTGCGATGAGGTCGCCATTTTCGGGGACAACGACCCGAAATACGGCGGTCAGTATGCGGCCTATTCGCTCGCCCACCGTCTCGCCGTCAAGAATATCGAGGTGTCAGTGCATATCCCCCCGATCGTCGGGCAGGACTGGAATGACGTCCTTATGGCGTCCCGGGGCCTGTCAGGCGGTGCCTAGCAGAAAGGGCAAGCGGCATGACCCTCACCGTCCACAACGCACCAGAGCGGCCGTCTCAGCCCGCTGTCGCGGCCGGGGCTTACCCGTACTGGCTCATCGCCCTGATCGAGCCGCAGCACGAAAAGCGGGCGCGTGACTGGCTATGGGAGTCCGCCGAGATCCCGAGCTATCTGCCGGTCGAGCGGGTGACGCAGGTGCGGCGAGGCCGAAAGGTCGATGTCGAAAACCTGATGATCCGGGGCTACCTGTTCGTGCCGGCGCTGTACGCCAACCATGCCCAGATCCAGCGTGACGAGGTCCGCGGCATCCGAGGTCAATGGCGTTACGCCAGCGGCGCGCTGAAGCTGGTGCCTGACGCCGCGCTCAACCCGATTCGGACGATCGAGGCCAACCTCAACGACCCGGCGTGGCTCGCCGGCAAACCGCGCAAGTATCGAGCGGGGCAGGCCGTTCGGCTGATCGATGGCGCGTGGCGCGGGCTGATTGCCACGGTCGACTCGCTTCGGGATGGGCAGAGGATCGTGGTGGACATCGGCGGGGTGCTCGGGCACGTCGAGCTTGGGGAGGAGCACGTAACCCCGGCCTGATCCGCTTGACAAATCAACATGAGTCTGCATTACCTGCATGCAGCGTAGCGTGACCGCCCCGGCAATGCCCTGAGAGATGGGCGAGGACCGCGCACTTGGGCAACGGTCCAGGCTCAGGACACCGTTCTGAGTCGGCGTGCTGCTGCATCCACCGAAATCGCGAGACGAGATGCCCAGGCCACCGGCCATGCCGGATGAGGCACGGGCATCCGGTCCCATAGGACCCGACATGACCGTCACCCTCGTGCTGTGGCTGATCGTCGGTGGTGTCGACATCGCCGGACCGGGCATCCGCATGCCGGACCTCGCTACATGCCAGGCGCAGGCCGAGAAGTTCATGGCGATTGCGCCCCCCGATGAGGCGCAAGCCTACGGTGCGGCGTGTCTGATCACCCTTGGGAGCCGCAGCTAGGTGGCTCGCCTATCAGCCCGACAGCGTGGCTACTCGACCGCGTGGGACAAGGCCAGGGCTGGCTTCCTGCGCGATCATCCCTGGTGCGCGATATGCCTCAAAGCAGGCCGCTACACCCAGGCAACAGTGGTTGACCACATCAAGCCGCATCGCGGAGATCAATCTCTGTTTTGGGATAGGTCGAACTGGCAAGCCTTGGACGCGACATGCCATTCGAGTGCGAAGCAGAAGGCGGAGAAAAGCGGCAAGCCTGTGAGGGTGACCGGGGTAGACGGGTGGCCGATCGATTGACCCCTACCCGGGTCTGGATCTTGGGGGAAATAGGGGCAGGACCGCGCCGGTAGTTGACTTTTCATAACCGGCCCCAAAAAAGGTTCCATAACACATGACGCCTCGCGGACGGAAATCTGCCGCCTCGCTTGAGGTTCTTCCGGCGAAAATTGAGGCTGTTCAACGACCTGACGCGCCATACGACCTGACGGACGAGCAGGCGGCGGAGTGGTGGGCGGTCGTCAATCGGATGCCGGCGGACTGGTTTCCGCGCGAGACGCACGGGATGCTGACCGCGTATTGCCGGCACGTTGTGGCGGCGCGCCGGGTGGCGCAACTGATCGAGCAGGCCGAAAAAGCCGACCCGTTCGACGTCGCGAACTACAACACGCTGTTGATCATGCAGGAGCGCGAGGGCCGGGCGCTGTCGTCGCTCGCCACCCGGATGCGTCTTTCTCAGCAGGCCACGTTTGACAAGAAAAAGTCCAAACCGATCCAAGGCAAGAAGCCTTGGGAGGCCTGAGACCCGCGCTGAGCGGAACATCCGGTGGATCGAGGAATTTTGCCGAATTCCAGAAGGGCGCGACGTCGGCAAGCCGGTTCGGCTCAGGCCATGGCAGCGCGACGAGATTCGTAAGATCTACGACAACCCGGCCGGCACGCGCCGGGCGATCCTGAGCTTCGGGCGGAAGAACGCCAAGACGACGCTGTCGGCGTTCCTCTTGCTTCTCCACCTGTGCGGCCCGGAGGCGCGGCCGAACTCGCAACTGTTCTCGGCGGCGCAATCCAGGGATCAGGCCGCGCTGCTGTTCGCGCTGGCTGCGAAGATTGTCCGCATGTCGCCGGACCTCTTGGGCGTGGTAACGCCACGCGACACGGCAAAGCAATTGTACTGTTCCGATCTCGGGACGCTATACCGAGCGCTGTCGGCAGAGGCCAGCACGGCATACGGGCTCAGCCCGGTGTTCATCGTCCACGACGAGCTTGGCCAGGTGAAGGGGCCGCGTTCCGAACTCTACGAGGCGCTGGAGACAGCAACCGGGGCGCAGGACAGTCCGCTATCGATCATCATCTCGACACAAGCGCCGACTGATTCAGACCTGTTGTCGCTTCTGATTGATGATGCGATGGCTGGGCACGACCCGCGGGTCACGGTCTCACTCTATACGGCGCCGCAAGAGGACGACCCGTTCGTCGAGGCGACCATCCGAAAGGCCAACCCGGCGTTCGGAGACTTCCTGAACGCCACCGAAGTCCTGGCGATGGCGGCTGACGCCAAGCGGATGCCGAGCCGCGAGTCGGAGTACCGCAACCTCGTCCTCAACCAGCGCGTCGAAGCGGCGTCACCGTTCGTTTCTCGTGCCCTGTGGCAGTCCTGTGGCGCCGACCCGTTGTCGATCGAAGACGTTGAGGTGTACGGCGGACTGGACCTCTCAGCGGTCAACGATCTGACAGCGCTGGTCCTGATTGGAAAGGTCTCCGGGGTTTGGCAAGTCCACCCCACGTTCTGGCTCCCCCGTGACGGGCTGGCAGACAAATCAAGGACTGATCGCGTCCCCTATGATCTGTGGGAGCGGCAGGGTCAGCTTTGCACCGCGCCTGGGCGATCGATCGACTATGAGTTTGTGGCGAGCATTTTGCGCGAACAATGCCGAGCGCTCGACATTCGCAAGATCGCGTTCGACCGTTGGAACTTCAAGCACCTCAAACCGTGGCTGCTTCAAGCCGGGTTCACAGAGGACGAGATCGCGGAACGGTTCGTCGAGTTCGGGCAGGGCTTCCAGTCGATGAGCCCGGCGCTGCGCGACCTCGAAAGTGAGATCTTGAACGGCCGGATCGCACACGGCAACCACCCGGTTCTTGCGATGTGTGCGGCGAACGCCGTGGTGCAGACAGACCCGAGCGGGAATCGCAAGTTGGCGAAGAACAAGAGCAGCGGGCGGATCGACGGCATGGTTGCTCTTACCATGGCAATGGGCGCGGCGCCGTCGGAAGACGAATCCGCCCCCCGCCCCTTCATCACCTTCCTCTGAGGCATCGGTCGTATGAGCTGGAGGAAGTGGCTGTTCTGGAAGACTCCGACCGAGGTCAAAGCGGTCGAGTTTTCGCCGGAACTGCTCTCCGCGATCCTGACCGGGTCGTGGGGCGGCCCGGCCAAGTCCGGCGCCTCGGTGTCGACCGGCTCGGCCCTGCAGGTGGCGGCGTGGTGGCGCGGCATCAACGTGATCGCCGACGGCATCCGCCAACTGCCGGTCGAGATCTACCGCGAGCTGCCGGACGGCCGCGGCTCGGAGCCGGCCAAGGACCACCCGCTCTACGACGTTCTGCGGCACAAGCCGAACCAGCACCAGAGCGCGGCCGACTTCTGGGGCACGGTGCTGCTGCACGCCGCCGGCGCCGGCCGGTCGGTGAGCTACAAGAACACGGTCGCCGGGCAGGTCCGTGAGCTCATCCCGGTCCGGCCGGACTGGGCGCATGTCGAGACGCTGGCCGACATGAGTCTGCGCTACCGCGTGACGTTCGAGAACTCGCGCAGCGCGACGCTCGAGCAGAACGAGGTGTTCCATCTCCGCGGCCCGAGCTGGGACGGCGTGGACGGGCTCAACCCGGTCGACCTCGGTCGCGAGGCGCTCGGCCTCGCCATGGCGACCGAAGAAAGCCATGCGAGGTTCCACGCCAACGGCGCGCGGCCCAGCGGCGCGCTGGTCGCGGACAAGGCGGCGAAGGCACTTGACCCTGCGGAGATCGACCGGCTCCGCGCGATGTTCGAGGAGAAGTACGTCGGCACGGCCAATGCCGGGAAGCCGATGATCCTGCAGGGCGGGCTCGACTGGAAGCAGATGCAGATGACGGGCGTCGACGCCCAGCATCTCGAAACCCGCAAGCACCAGGTCGCCGAGATCGCCCGCGTGCTCCGGCTGTGGCCGATCATGCTCGGGCTCGGCGGCGACGAGAGCCCGACGTTCGCGAGCGCCCTGGAGTTCATGCGGGCGCACGTCCGGTTCAGCCTGCAGCCGTGGCTCACGTCTATCAAGGGGGCGATCGAGTGCCAGCTTCTGACGCCTGAGGAGAGGCGCGAAGGCTACCACGTCAAGATCGACACGGCCGAACTGCTCCGCGGGTCACCGCAAGAGCGCGCCGAGGCCTACAAGGCCGCGCTCGGGACGAACTCGTCGCCGGGTTGGGTGTCGATCAACGAGGTCCGCGAGGACGACGGGTGGAATCCGCTTGAGGGTGACCAGTTTTCGCGCCCGTGGACGCCGAAAGACTACGGCATGGACGGCGGAACCGCTGACGATCAGGGCGCGCTAGCTGATGGCGAGTTCTACGACGAGAACGGCGACCCGGTCGAGCCCGATCAGATCGTGAAGGTCGACGGCGAATGGTACGAGATCAAGCGGAAGGTTAGCAAGAAACCGGCCGGTGGCGCGCGACCGGACTTTCGCGAGGAGCTGCACCGCCGGGACCGCGGCGGACGGTTCGCGCCGAAGCCCGATGCCAACCGCGGCGCCGCGCCGTCTCGTGATTATTCCAGCTATACCATGGACGACGGCGCGCTCCGGGCCGGGCGCGACGCTGGGATCTGGACCGACGAGGCCGACGCGAAGCGGCTGGTCGACAAGATGATGTCCGGGGTGCCGGTGGGTGAGCGGCTGCAGGTGACCGTGACGCGCATGCCGTCCGGCGACATCTTCGTCCGCGGGCAATCGGCCGGCGCGCGCGTCGAGCGCAGCTTTACGCGCGACGTCGAGTACGAGGCCGAGACGGGCCGCGTCGGTTACAAGGCCCGACACGAGCTGTTCTCGCTCGCGCCGAGCTATCAAGGCGGCGGGCACGCCAAGAAGATGCTCCGCGACGCGATCGACGAGTATCGGGCTCGCGGAATCACGGCGATCGAAGCGCAAGCGAACATCGACAAGGGCGGGTACGTGTGGGCGCGCCTCGGTTTCCGGCCACAGGCGCGAGCGACGAGGTTGATCAGGTCGGACACGCTCGATCACGTCGCGAAGTCGACGAAGCTCTCCGCTGCGCACAAGAAAATCATCACGGACATCGTGAACAACAGCAGCGACGACGACCTGATGTTCAACCTCGCCGCAGCGCGCGGCCCGCGCGGCAAGAAGATCGGGTACAGCCTGCTCGCCGGCTCAAACTGGTTCGGACGGCTCGACCTCACAAACGCAAAGGCCTACCGACGCGCCGTAAGGGCTTTGGCGTCCTGATCAATCTGATCTGGCGTTGTCTTGGTCTGCACCATCAGCGTCAGCAGCATGGAGACGGGCTTCGGAACAGGGTACTCACCGGAAAGCCACCGCCTGACCTGCCGTCCGTTGCCGTGGCCTAGAAAGCGACCGGCGGACTCTTGGGAAAGCCTGAGTTTGTTGAGGGCGGCGCGTAGCTGAGACGGGGTCATGGTCAGCCCCGCATCTTCGCCTGCCGTTGGTTCGGGGTCAGCGCAAACCACCGGCGATTGATCTCGGCAGAAATCAGGTCGAGATTGCGCTGAGCCATGGCGCGGGTCTGGGGCCGGCTGGTGGTGTCGGCGACGTCCTGGAGCCGGAGCTGCTCGGCTCCGAGTTGTTCGGTGGCCCATGTCCGGTACTCGGCGCGGGCGGCGGCGGCGGTGTTGAGGTTGGTGGTCACTGGTTTCCCCTCCGTTTCAATATCTGAACTATAGCGGACAACTCGTCCTAGGTCAAGCGGTCCTATGAAAGATTCCGTGGTCTACGACTTTTCCGGTTTTGCTCCGGCTGATGCGACCGACGGCACGGAAGAACTCCTGCCGGACGGCGATCTCGACGACCTCGACGATGACGAGGCGCTGGTCGGGTTGCTGAAAGATGCCATCGCCGCCGGGGCGGCTGGCGAGAAGGACTAACGCAATGGACATCCACGTCCTCGGCGCATCGCTCGAAATCAAGTTCATGGACGGCGGCGACTGCGCGCCCGGCACGTTCGAGGGCCTGGGAGCGGTTTTCGGCAACGTCGACAGCGTCGGGGATCTGATCGAGCCCGGCGCGTTTTCCAAATCGCTCTACGCCTGCAAGGCCTGCGGCAAGTACCCGCCGATGCGCAAGATGCACGGCATGGGCGCGTCGAGCCTCGACCCGATCGGGGTCTGGGATCACATGGAGGAGGACAGCCGCGGCCTGATTGTCAAGGGCCGGCTCGTTGGGCTCGACACCGAGCAGGGCAAATGGAACTACGCGCAGCTCCGCGAAGGCGCGCTGAAGGGCCTCTCGATCGGCTACCGCGTGTCGCCGAATGGCTCGCGCCGCGGCTCCGGCAAGATGGGCGAGCCAGCCCGCTACCTGAAACAGATCGACCTCAAGGAGGTCAGCCTCGTCGACATGCCGGCGAACGCGCTGGCCACGGTCACGGCGATGAAGAGCCTGTACGGCGCCGCCGCCGACATCAGTTTCGATCCTCGCGAGATGGAGGGCGCCCTGCGTGATGCCGGGCTCTCGCGCGCCGACGCCGTCAAGGGCGTGGCGGTCTTCCGCACCTACCTCCGGCGTGATGCCGGGGATGCCGATCCTGCCCTTCGTGACGAAGCGGCCGCGGCTGAGCTGGTCACTGCCATCAAGGCGGCGGCCGATCGCCTCCGGGCCCTGTAGCCCGACCGCACGAAGGACCATCATCATGGAAGACGCGAAGCAGGCCATCGACGGCCTGATGACGGCGTTCGAGGAGTTCAAGTCCACGAACGACGCCCGTCTGAAGGAGATCGAGAAGAAGGGCACGGCCGACCCGGTCGTGACCGACAAGCTCAGCAAGATCGAGAACACGATCGCTGGCTTCGAGGGCATCAACCAGCGGCTCACCCAGGCCGAGGCGCAGAAGAAGGCGCTCGACGACCTGAAGAGCCAGTTCGACGCGATCGAGCTGAAGGTCGGGCGCATCGTCGGCAAGCCGCGCGACGAGGGCGAGAAGAAGGGGCGGGTCGAGACTTGGCTGCGCGCCGCTTGGCGGGCTCATGCCGTCGGCAAGACCAACCTCTCGGCCGATGAGGCCAAGGCCCTCGACGCGGTCGAGACCGAGATGAAGGCCCTCAACGTCGGCACCGACACAGCCGGCGGATTCCTCGCGCCCACCGAGTATGTGCGCGAGATCATCAAGGGCATCACCGATGTCAGTCCGGTTCGCAGTCTCGTCCGGGTGCGCCCAACGGCGAACAAGGCCATCCAGATCCCGGCTCGCCGCGGTCAGTTCGCCGCGCAGCGCGTCGGCGAGCAGGGCACGCGCACCGAGACGACCGGTCTCACCTACGGTCTGGAGGAGATCACCGCGCCGGAGATGTACGCGCTGGTCGACATCTCCCGGCAGATGATCGACGACGCGGCCTTCGATATGGAGGGCGAGATCCGGATGGAGGCCGAGGAGCAGTTCGCCGTGAAGGAGGGCGCCGAGTTCGTCTCCGGCACCGGCGTCGGCCAGCTCGAAGGCATCCTGTCGAATTCGTCCGTCGCCGAGACCAACTCCGGCGCCGCGACGGCGATCGCCGCGGACGGCATGATCAATCTCTTCCACGGCATCAAGACGGCCTACACGCGGAATGCCACTTGGGTCCTCAACCGGACCACGCTGGGCTCGGTTCGGAAGCTCAAGGACACGACGAACCAGTACCTGTGGCAGCCCGGCGTCGCCAACGGCGTCCCGAACTCGATCCTGGGCGCGCCCTATGTCGAGGTGCCGGACATGCCGAACGAGGCGGCGAACGCCTACCCGGTGGCGTTCGGCGACTTCCGGCGCGCCTACACGCTGGTAGATCGCATCGTGATGGAACTGCTGCGTGACCCCTACACGCAGGCCACCAGCGGCAACATCCGCTTCCAGTTCTGGAAGCGGGTCGGCGGCAAGGTCACGCTCGCCGAGGCGATTCGGAAAATGAAGTGTTCGACCTGACGAAGGTCCGGCGCCGTCGGCCCCGGCCGGCGGCGTTCACCTCTCCCGCAATCAGAACTGAGGACAGATCGTCATGGACGACCTCTACAGCTCCCTCAAGGTGACCCGTGTCATCCCGCCCGTCGCGGTCGGCACCACGGGCACCGGCCAGACCGGCAAGATCATTGATCGGCAGGGCTACGTCGGCCCGGTCCTGTTCACCGTCGGCTACGGAGCCATCACGTCGAGCACCGCGGTGTTCACGGTAACGGTGAAGGAGGGCGATGTCACCGGCACGCTCACCTCCGTGGCCGACACCGACCTGATCGGCACCGAGTCCGCGGCCGGCCTCGCCGCCGGCGCCCGCACGTCGAACTCGACCAAGCTGGTCACCAAGAAGATCGCCTACAAGGGCGCCAAGCGGTACGTGCAGTGCAACGTGAAGAGCACTGCCACGGCCGGCACCCCGGTGCACGTCGACGCGTTCCAGCGCGCCGCGTCCGCCCCGGCGAGCTGATCACGACACTTGCCCCGGGCCGGCCCCGAACTCCGGCCCGGGGTTCCTCAGCGTCTCCGAACAGCGCAGGACACGAGATGAGCCTCGACAACGGCGAGCGCCAGGTCGCGCCGACCATCGACGGAATCCGGGCCGACCACGTCGCCCGCTACAGGTGGGCCGCCGAGCGGCTGCCGGCCGGCTCCCGCGTGCTCGACGCGGGCTGCGGCATCGGATACGGCGCCCGCATCCTGGCCGAGGCCGGCCACAAGGTCGTGGCGCTGGACCGCAGCGCCGAGGCGCTCGCCTACGGCCGCGAGCACTACGACCACGAGGGCATCGCCTGGCGCACCGGCGACCTGTCCGACCTCGGCGTGCTGCCCATGCTCGACGCCGTGGTCTGCTTCGAGGCGATGGAGCACCTCGCCGAGCCGATCGCGTTCCTGCGTGAGGCCCGCCGGGTTGCGCCGCGGCTCCTGCTCTCCGTTCCGAACGAGCTCGGCATGCCGTTCGGCCGCCGCGGCTACGCCTTCCACCACCGGCACTACACGCCGGACCAGCTCGGATGGCACCTCGCTCGGGCCGGATTTGAGCCGAGCCTCTGCGGGTGGCAGGCGGACGCGGTCTCGCCAGTCATGGAAGAGTGGACGAGCACCGAGAGCTACCCGCGAACCCTAGTGGTCGACGCCAAGCGCGTCGCCCCGGCGCTGAACCTCGGCCCGGAGCCGGCCACGCCAGAGCGCGCCCCGCGCCACGTCGTCATCCTCGGGCTCGGCCCGTCGCTGGAGACCTTCGTCGACCTCGTGAAGCGCATGGGCGGCGCCTCGGCGCTCTGCGACGAGGTCTGGGGCATCAACGCGGTCGGCGACGTCATCGCGTGCGACAAAATTTTCCACCTTGACGACGTAAGGATCCAACAGGCGCGCGCCGAGGCATCTCCGACTAGCAACATCGCCGCGATGCTGCGCTGGATGAAGCGCCATCCCGGCCCGATCTACACCAGCCGGACCCATCCCGACTTCCCCGGCCTCGTCGAGTACCCGCTTCAGGACGTGCTCAACTCGATCGGGTTCGCCTACCTCAACAGCACCGCGGCCTACGCCGTGGCCTACGCGATTCACATCGGCGTACAGGAGATCGGCCTGTTCGGCCTGGACTTCAGCTACGCCAACAGCCACCAGGCCGAGAAGGGCCGCGGCTGCGTCGAGTTCCTGCTCGGCATCGCACACGCCCGCGGCATCCGGATCGGGTTCCCCGAGACCACCACGCTGATGGACGCGTGCGCACCGAACGACGAGCGGCTCTACGGCTACGACACGGTCCACGTCGACCTCGCAGGCGGCGGCGACGAACCGATCACCGTGGCGCTCCGCGAGCGTGAGACGATCGCGACGGCGGCCGAGATCGAGGCCCGCTACGACCACGCCCGGCCCACCGTGCCGGCCGAGATGCTCGCCAAGGCCGCGGGCTGACGACAGGAGATCTACATGGCGGCTGCGCAACTGATCGCGACCGGGGACACGGCGACGAGCTCGTCCGACCAGACGGTCGCCGATGGCTCGACGCTGACCGTGGCGCTCAAAGGCGTCACGGGGTCTCAGGCCCGCGTCCTGATCGAGCTGAAGGACGACGGCGGCACCTACAACGTGGTTGGCGAACTGAACTCGCTGCAGCCCGCCACTGTGATCGCGGCGCCCGGCGTCTACCGCCTCACCCGCGTCGCCGGCGCGACCTGCGGGGTCTACAGTGGGTAGCCCGCTCCGTCCGGTGCTGCGGCCTCTGTTGAGGAGCCCGCTGCGCGATCCGCTCACCACGGGACAGGGTGTGCGGGTGACCCCCACGTTGCGAAACGTGGCCACGCGGTGCGCGATTCCGAACGTTCTGAGCACGACACTCAAGTATGCGAACGCGCGCCGCGCGCACTACGCTCGGGACGCGATTGCGTCGTTGCAGATCGTCATCCCGAATTTCTACGTCAAGGCGACTGCCGCGACCGGAGAGGCTGGGACCGGCGGCACCGCGACCGTGTCGGCGAGCATCGAGTATCCGCTCGGAACGCGCACACAGGTGCTGTTCTCCGGGGTCGCGACAGGTTCGATCCCGAACAACAGTTACATCGTTTCCGACGCGGTTGCTGTGTCGATTCCGAAGGATGCTCTATTTTACGTCTGGCTGCATTGGGAGAATGCGTCTGGGTTCCCTTATAGGAATTACACCGGTAACAATCCTGGCGTGTTCGCGAGCGACGGCTACGAGTATTCGGCCTCGTCGCTCGCGGACAAGACGATGAGCGGGACGATCGCCAACAATTCTCCAACCAACACCAATGTATTCGGCTGCTGCGCGATTATTGCGATGTCGAAGCGGCCGGCGGTGCTGCTGATCGGCGATAGCCGATGCCTCGGTACGCGGGACTCCAATGTCGCAGGGTTCGGCGACCTCGGTGAGGTGGAGAAGAGCATCGGCCCGTCGCTCGCGGTTGCGAATTACGGAATTTCGTCGCTCACGGCGCAGGGGTGGAACAACTCGCACGCGAACCAAGTCGCGTTGGCCCAGTATTTTCAGAACATCGTCATTCAGATTGGGGTCAACGATCTGTACAGCGGCGCATCGGCCGCAACTCTCATCACCAGAAACACGACGATCGCCGGAAACTTCACGGGAAAACGCATTTTCTATACGACGATCCCGCCAGAGACGACGTCGACGGACAACTGGGCGACGGAAGTAAATCAGACGCCGGTGTCGGTTGAGAACGACACACAGCGGAAATCTTACAACGCCTCGGTTCGGGCCGGGTTGTCCGGAGCGTACGGCTATTTCGAAATCGCCGATGTGGTCGAAAGCGCACGGGATAGTGGCATATGGAAAGCTGGCTACACGCCTGATGGTGTGCACGAAAACGCAACGGCGACGGCCGCGATCAAGGCGAGCGGTAACATCAACGCGACGGTTTTCGCGGCTACCTGACCCACCCACACCCCAATCTCAGTTGTGCCCCATCGCGAGGCAAGATGAAACTCACCATCCTGAAACCCTTCCCCTACGCCGCAGACCACATCAACGCCGTGATGGTCGAGCCCGGAGAGGCCGAGATCGCGGACGACGTGGCTACCGGACTGATCGTCGAGGGCTACGCGCGCGACCCTGCCAAGCCGCAGCCGATCCCGATGCAGCAGGTGCCGGTCGACAAGCCGGCGGCGCCCGCCGCCGAGAAGCGCAAGGCCTGACCATGCTCGTCGTCACCACCGCGGCGGCCCGGACCGATCTCACGACGCTGGAGCGGGTCAAATCCGACCTCCGGATCGAGGGCTCGGCCGAGGACGCCTACCTCCGCGGCCAGATCGCGGTGGCGACCGACCTGATCACGCGGCACCTCGGCGTTGTGCCGGCCGGCCGGTCCCGCACGCTCGGGCGCGAGACCTTGGTCGAGACGCTCCGCCCGGACCGCAGCCGCGAGCTCCTGCTCCTGTCGCGCACCCCCATCGTGTCGATCGCGTCGGTGGTCGAGGCTGACGAGACGGTGGACGCCGCGGAATACGAGATCGAGGACGCCGCGGCCGGTATGGTGCGCCGGCTCGACGCCGACGGCGATCCCGCGCTCTGGGCGACCGGCCGGATCGTGGTGACATACACGGCGGGGTGGCTGATGCCTGGCGATGCCAGCGCCGACCTGCCTGCCGCGATCGAGGCGGCCGCGATCGAGCTCGTCGGCTCGTTCCGCTCGGCGCGCGGCCGCGACCCGCTGGTGCGCTCCGAGAGCGTGCCGGGGCTCGGCGACACCTCGTATTGGATCCAGTCACCCATGGAGGCGGGCGAGCTGCCGCCGTCCGTCGCGACCAAGCTCGCCCCGTATCGGAGGATCGCGCTGTGATCAGCCCGCTCAACCTCGGCGACTCCGTCATCGGCGCAGCCACGGCGGCCGCGGGCGAGGTCATCACGTCTTCGGCCGACATCAACGGCGCGACGCAGGCCTACCTGGAGATCGAGGACGACGTCTCCGCGGTCCTGCTGTCGGTCAACTTCACGTACGGGTCTGGCGGGAGCACCCTGAAGGTCATCGTCGAGACCAGCGTCGACGGTGGCACGACCTGGACCGAGGTCTATCGCGCGGCCTTCACCACGGCGAGCGGCCAGCGCCTCGTCAACCTGTCGGCACTGACCCCGGTGAGCCCCTACACCCCGGCCGCGCTCAGCGACGATGCGGTCAAGGACGGCATCATCGGCCCGCGCTGGCGGGCTCGCAAGATCGTGAGCGGGACCTACGCGGGGAATTCGAGCCTGTCGGTTCGGATGGTGCCGCGGCGATGAGCCCGGAGGCGGCCCGCGCGATGTACGCGCGCCTGATGCAGGGCGGCCAGACCGTCACCATCAGGCGTCGGACCGGCGCCGGGTCGAACCCGCCAACCTTCGAGTTTGCGGTCCGCGGCCGGCATTCCGGCTTCGACCCGGCTTCGTTGGTCGGCGGCATCGTCCAGGGCGACAGTCAGGTGATCATCCTCGCGGAGGATCTTGCCGGCGTCGGGTTCGCACTACCGTTCCGGACGACCTATGACGCCGTGATTATCGACGGGCAAAGCTACAGCATCAAAGCGCCAGTGCCGCGCCGGGCGAGCGACGGGACGATCGTGGCGTACGAACTGCAAGTCACGGGTGGTGGGAAGTAATGGCTCACTCCCGCATCCTGACCCCAGCCCCACCGGTGCGGGTGTCGCCGGGGTCGAGGAAGACAACGCCGCCGCGTTCCAGGGCGCCCTGGATAGCGGCAAGGATCGTGGCGCGGACCGGCGGGACGTCGTCGGTCTGCTCGGTACGGGAAACGGTGGCGTAGGAGACCGACGCGGCCTCGGCGAGCTGGGATGATGTCCACCCCAACAACGCCCGTGCCGCCCGAATTTGCTTCCCCGTGAGCATCGCGGGCGGCTTGTACAGCGCGGCGTGGTGCCGGACAACAGCGGAATTCCTCGGCATTTCTCGGCCTTTCTCGGCAGAAGTGCGACGTTACGTAAAAAATGCGCTTGCAACGTAGCTGAAAGGCGATATCTTGTCACTACCGAGCACGATCGCTCATCAGCACGTCGAGGGTAGAGCGCAGATGCAAACCACTATGGCTGCAGCCATGAAGAGCACACCGGCCGGCCGGCTGATGGTCGCCGACGTCAATCTCCGGATCGCGGTCGAGAACGCGCTTCGCGCGCGCCGCGGCAGCGTCGATCAGGCGCTCGACCTGTTCCTGCGCACCAACGGGCGCGAGGCGCTCCACGATTATTTCGAGCTTGTCGCCGCCGACATGGCCGGCGCTGCTCTGCCGGGCGGGGGCCATATGTCGATTGGCTCCCAAAGAACTCGTGCCCTCGCCCGGCGACCGAATGACGACGACGCTGGCCAATGTTTCGGTGCCAACCACTCGGCGAGTGCCGGCGCGTCGTCACCCTCTGACGGACGGACCGACCATACCTGCGGTGTAGCCCACGTTGCGCCTGTCGGTTCTCCGTCTCTCTCTGACGGCGGTGCGGGCCAGCTCCGCATTGGCGCCCATTCACCTCGTGCCCGCGCCCCGTCACCCCTTCGCGAGCGGGCGGACCAAAGCCGCATTGTCACCCAGTCGCCGGGTGTCCGCCCCGCTCGCGATCCCTCTCCGACCCAACTTCGCGCCGTCGACGCGGTGAAGGGCGCCGCCGCAGATGCGATCTGGCGGGTGAAGAAGACCAGTGACGGCCGCGCGTGGGGCGAGATCGGGTATCACGAGCTGGCCGGGCTGGCGCGCGACGGCGGCATCGCCAAGGCGCTGATCGACCACATCGGCGCGGTCAACGACAAGCAACGGTTCGCGCCGCTCCCGACGCTGGTCTCGGCCGGCACATTCGAAACGCTCTGCCGCAACGCGGAGCGGGCCAATGTCTGAGGAGATCATCGCTCAGATCCGCGCGTGGCACCGGGAGCGGTGTTATGCCATGGAGCAGCGCAAGCGTTCCAACGCCGCGCTCGGCGCCTACCTGCGGACCGCGCTGGGCTGGCGCAAGGACGCGCCGGCCGAAGAGCGGAAGGCGATCGAGGCGTTGGCCAAAGATCTGATCATCTGCGGCAAGCTGGGTGCCAAGGCCGCGGCACTGAAGACGCCGAAGCAGAACCATCATGAACTGGCCGGGTCACCAGAGTACAAGCGGTTCGCCAAGATCATCAGCGCCTCGATCAAGGCGCGAGCGCCGTGGGACGCGATCGAGTCCGAGTCGGTTAAAGCTTTGGAGGTTCTTGCCGAGCAGTTGCCCGTGTGGGCGGCGTTCGGCGCAGAGATTCGCGGATTCGGTCTGAAGTCGCTGGCGACGATCGTCGGAGAGGCCGGTGACCTGTCGAACTACGCCACGGTCGCGAAGCTGTGGAAGCGGATGGGCGTCGGGGTCGTCAACGGCAAGCGGCAAGGTGGCCTCGCCAAGTCGGCCAGCAAGGACGAGTGGATCGAGCACGGCTACAACCGGCAGCGCCGGTCGCGCATGTGGAACGTCGGCAAGGCGCTGATCTATGCCGGCGGCGAGTACGCGGACCTGTATCGCGCACGGAAGGAAGTCGAGCGGCAGAAGGCGGCCGACGAAGGGCTGACCGTCGCGCCGGCCGGGTCGATCCCAAAGAAACGGGCGGCTGAGTTCCGCTCGCTCGGACACATCGAAAAGCGCGCTCAGCGCGTGATGGAGAAAGAGCTTCTGAAACGCCTGTGGAAGGCGTGGCGGCGGGCCAGCATCCAGGTGAACCCCGAGGAGAGAATGCCCGCCTCCGAAATTCTGATCGCGGCCGAATAGCCGCGCGCGGCGGACCATTGCTGAATTGCAAACCACTGGTGCGGTGTCCGCCGCACTAATTCGGCGAAAGCCGAACGCCAGACCAAATCACCTTTGAATCCCAGAGACCGAGTGTCTGGCAAGCGGGTCGCAGCGATGCGGCCCGCGCACCTATGGAAGGTAGGCAATGGCGCTGTCGGCCAAGATCGAGGCACTCGACCGCGACGTTGAACTGATCATTCAGTCCGACCTCTCGCCGGCGGCGCGCAGCCGCGTGCTGGCGCAGTTCGCACGGGAGCAGATCGGGATCGCGAGCGAGCAGAACCGCCGCGCTCTGGGCTCTGTCCCGCCGTTCACGACGTTCGTTGACGGGTCGGAAAGTGCCGCACTCGATCGGGTTCGCCCGGATGGCGTGATCTCGGTCGAGTACGAGTTGTTCGTCGATGTCCTGCGCTTCATCGCCGACGAGTTGGTCAAGACCTCGCCGAAACTCACCGGCCGCTACTCGAAGAGCCACATCCTGATGGCCGATGGCGACGAGATCGAGCTGACGGACGACCTGCCGGACGCTGCCGAGTTTGCGTTCGTGTCGACGATGCCGTACAGCCGAAAACTTGAAAAAGGCTTGTCGCGGCAAGCACCTGATGGAATTTACGAAGTGCTCGCCGCCAAGGCCAAGCGCAGGTTCTCCAACATCGCCACAATCCGCTTCGGCTTCCGATCGGTGCTCGGCGCCTCGGCGCTGAACACCTGGGCAGGCCGGACCCGCATGCGGCCGAACCGCACCAACAAGCAGTCGGCCCGCGCGTTCGGCGACTGGCTCCGCCGGCAGCCGGCTATCGTCGTCACGTTCAGGAACCGATAGCAGCATGGCCGCCGACGCCGTTTACGACGCGATCCGGGCCTACCTGGAGGGCACCGAGAGCACGCCGCCGGCGTGGACCGCGACCCGGATCCGCTGGGAAAACGAGGACTTCGTCAAGCCCGAGCCGCCGTCGCCGTGGATCGCTGTGGCACTCACCGGCGTGGTCTACGGCCAGCAAAGCATCGGCGCCGCGACTCAGGCGGATAACCGCTGGGACGAGGACGGGACGCTGTGGATCTCGGTGTTCGCCCCGGTCGGCCAGGGCGTGAGCGAGATCCGCGCGCTGTGCAAGCAGCTCGCGGACCTGTTCCGCGGGACGACTCTGCTCGGTGGTGCTTTGGAGTTTATGGACGCCGCGATCGGCACGAATGGGCCGGCTGCGGAAGAGGGGAATTGGTTCGAGCTGCTGGTCGCGATTGACTGGCGACGAATGGAGGCGTGATCACTTCGTCTTCATGAACGCTTCGACGGCCTCGGCCAGTGCAACAAGATCGACCTTCCCGTCGATCCCAAATTCGCGCGGGTCGTCGCAGTCGTACAGGTACGGGCCACCGCTGAACAGTGGGCCTGATTGCCGTTCAAGCTCGGCGATGATCGCGTCGAGGAGTGTCATTTCGGCCTCCTGTGAGGCGGAGAGAGTACCAAAATCCGGCCGCTTCGGCGAGCCGTAACGCCCTAACTGGCGCCTTGGGCAAGCGTCATCCGCGCCGTCGTGAGACGCCGCAACACCGCCGCCGTCGTGATGACGCCGGCTTCCTCCCTTTGATGGAGCCCAAACTATGACGTCGAGCAATCGTACGAGGGTGGCCGTCTGTCGTGAGTCGACGGTCGGGACGACGCCCAACACCCCGCGCATGCGCACGATGCGCATCACCGGCGAGTCGCTGTCGTTCACGCCGGAGTACGTCGACAGCGACGAGGTCCGCTCGGACCGCATGCTCGGCGACCCGATCAAGGTGATGCAGGCCAGCCAGGGCGGGCTCAATTTCGAGCTGAGCTACCCGGAGGACAACACCCCGTTGTCCGAGGTGATCCGGTCGGCGCTGTTCGCCACCTGGACCAACACGCCGACCTTCGACAACGACGGCACAGCCGACAGCGTGTGCACCCAGGTCACGGACTCCACCGACACCTTCACGGTCGCGTCGGGCGGCGCCGCGGCCGTCGCCGGACATCTGATCCGGACGACGGGGTTCACCAACGCGGCGAACAACGGGATCTTCAAGGTCGGGTCATCGACCGGGACGACCATCGTGGTCGCTGGCACGCCCACGCTCACCGACGAGGCGGCCCCGCCCGCCGCCGCGAAGATCAAGGTGGTCGGGTTCCAGGGCGCGTCCGGCGACATCACGGCGACCAGCACCGGGCTCGGATCGACGCTGCTCGATTTCACGACGCTCGGCCTCGCGGTCGGCCAGTGGATCAAGATCGGCGGCACAGCGACGGGCGACAAGTTCGCGACGGCTGCGTGCAACGGCTTCGCCCGCGTCACCGCGATCGCGGCACACGCCCTGACCTGTGACAACCTGCCGAGCGGATGGACCACGGATTCCGGCGCCTCGAAGACGATCAAGGTCTGGTTCGGCGACCAGATCAAAAACGGAACCACCGTCTCGTCGATGACGATCGAGAAGGGGTTCATGGGCCAGACCACGCCGACCTACATCTACAACACAGGCATGGTCGCCAACACGCTGGAACTGACGTTCCAGAGCCGGCAGAAGATCACGGGCTCGGTGAACTTCATGGGCATGGGCGGCGGACAGGACACAACGTCGCTCGATTCATCGCCCGACGCCGAGACGACGAATTCCGTGATGGCCTGCCACGCCAACGTCGGCCGGCTCGCCGAGAACGGGTCGACCCTCACCGATCCGAACTGGGCGCGCTCGTTCTCGCTCAACGTCAACAACAACATCGAGATGAAGGACGCCGTCGACTCGACGTCGCCGGTCGGGCACCGCGAGGGCGAGTGCACCGTGACCGGCAACATCACGACGTACTTCGGCTCGAACTCGCTGCTGGCCAAGCTCTACGCGGGCACCGCGACCAGCATCAACGTCAGGGCCGCAAAGGACAGCCAAGCCATCATCCTCCAGGTGCCGCGCGCCACGCTGCGCTCTGGCGTCCCGGCAGCGGGCGGGAAGAACCAGAACGTGGAGCTGTCGAGCGATTTCCAGGCGTCGAAGGACACGCTCACGTCGGCGCACGTCATCATCGACCGCATTCCCTACTACGAGTGACCCGTTCCGCGGCCCGAACGCCGCGGCCCCGCTTCGTGGTGGTCTCCTCCCACGAAGACCCTGCGCGCAGAGGCGGGCGGCGGGTTCGGCCGCCGTCCGCCACCTCCCGAACGAGGACAAAATGGCGACACACGAACAAAGGCGCGTCGCTCGTCGAATGGTCGACGCAATCGCCGAAGTGAACGCTGCGCTGGCTGAGGCGGCGAGCGTCGATCTGCATGTGGAATTCACGCCTGCTGTGGTCGGCCGCATCTCCGGGATCAAGCTCACGTGTTGCGAATCCCGCGAGCGCGTCGACCCGCTTCCCCCTTCCGAACACGGTGACGACTGATGGACCTCTCCCAGATCAAGACCAACTCGGCCCTCATCGAGCAGGGCGAGTGGATCGGCGACCTCCCCGAACTCGGCGACGTCGCGTTCCGGGTCCGCGGGCTCGGCAACGCTGACTATCGCGCCCTGCAGCACAAGCTGATCAACGAGATCCCGGCGCGTCTGCGCCGCAAGGGGCTCGGCGCCGACGACCAGGACCGGATCCAGACCGAGTGCCTGATCGAGACCGTGCTCACCGACTGGCGCGGCCTCACCTCCGGCGGCGCGCCGCTCCCCTATAGCCGCGAGAAGGCCCGCGAGCTGCTGACCGATCCCGACTTCCGCCGTCTGCGTGACGCCGTGTTCGCCGCGGCGTCGATGGTCGGCGAGGACGTGGCGGCGGCCGACGAGGCGCTGGAAAAAAACTCCGAGACGTCTTCCGCTGGCGCCTGACGCACCAGGCCGGCGCGGTCCTGCTCGCGGACTGCGCCGCGGAAGGCGACGAAGAAGCGGCCCGGGCCTTGGAGCAGATCCCGGACGAGCCCGAGCCGCTCCCCGGCGCCGAGCTCTATCTCTCAGCGTTCCACGACCTCTCCGGAGATCGACAGTACGGCGCGATGGGCGGGGCCGGTCCGATCCCATGGCTCGCGCTCGACCGATGGGCCGGGCGCGCCGGGCTCGACGGCGACGACTTCGACCGGTTGGTCCGCATGGTCCGGGCGGTCGACGCAGAGTGGCTCGCCGATCAGGCAGAGCGGGCCGAGGCGGAACGGCAGCGGCAGAAGCGGGACTAAGGCGACATGGAACTGAACGCGGTCAGGACGTTGCGGGTGGTCGGCCGGTCCGAAGGCGTGGACCGCGTCGCCTCGGACTTGCGGGATGTCGCAGATGCGCAACAGGCCGTCGCGGTGTCGTCGGACACCATGACGCGCCGGCAGACCTCGGCGGCGCGGTCGTTTGCGGCGATGAACGCGCAGGTCGACCCGGCGGTAAAGGCTCAGCAGGCATTCGAGCGCGCGCAGCGCATTGCCGACCGGGCGCTACAACAGGCAGTCATCACGCAGAACGAGCACGCGCGCGTGATGGAGCAGGCGCGCCGCCGTTATCTCGACATCGTGCCGGCGAACGAAAATCTCGCTCGCTCGACCGGACTTGCCGCGCACGAGATGACCAATCTCGGGCGACAGACCGCCGACGTGTTCACCATGTTGGCGATGGGCCAGTCGCCGTTCATGACGCTGGTCAGCCAGGGGCCGCAGGTCATCGACATCTTCAAGTCGACGAAGGGCTCGATGGCCGGATTCGGCCAGCAAATCGCAGCCCTCGTCACGCCTGCTCGGTTCGCGGCCGGCGCGGTTCTTGCGATCGGCACCGCGGCTGCGATGGCGGCGATGCAGTACGCCGACGCGCAGCGCGAGATGAAGATGGCGCTACTCGGCGCCGGCAGTGCGTCGGGGGCGACCGTGTCGGAACTCAACGACATCGCCACCACGCGCTCCGGTCTCACCGGCTACTCGATATCCGAGGCGCGTGCGCTCGCGACCGAACTCGTCAAGACGGGGAAGATCGGTTCGGCAGCGATCGGCGAAATCGTGTCGATCGGCCACGGGCTCGAAAAGTTCCTCGGCGTCTCCGGCCCGGAAGCGGCCAAGATGATGGCCGAGTCGTTCGCTGATCCGGTCAAGGGCGCGCAGTCGCTGAACGAGCGCATCGGATTCCTTGACGCCAAGACCCTGCACTACATCCAGACGCTGACGGAACAGGGCGACCGGCAGCGGGCGATCGCGACGCTCACCGACGCGCTCAGGCCGAAGATCGAGGCGGCAGAGGCGAGCACGTCGAAGTGGGCGCGGGCATGGAACGCCGTCGCGAATGCCGCCCCCGATGCGTATGACGCGATGGGGCGCGGCGTCGATCGCATCGTCTCCGGCCCGTCGACGCAAGAGCAGATCAGCCTCAAGACGATCGAAATGCTCGACGTGCAGCGTCGCGCGATGGAGATGGCGCGCAACCCGGCCTCCAGCTTCTTCATGTCGAAGGACCCGGCAGCCGGAGCGCAAGCGCGTGTCGCGCAGCTGCAGGCCGAGATTGACGCTCTCCTGAAAGTCGCCGAGGCGGAGCGCAAGGCGTCGGAGGAGAGCCAGTCGCGGGCGCGGTCGCTGTCCGTGCAACCGATCATCAGCGCGCTGACCCAGGAGGTGCAGCAGCGCGAGGAGTTGGAAAACAAGATCAAGGCTCTCGCGACGGCGATGGCGGATCCGAGGTTCGCCGAGTTCACCAAGAACATCGATCAGGCCGCGCTTGCCATGCAGCGTGCGCAGGGCGCTGTGGACACGCTGCTGTCTCCGATGGAGCGCGTGGCCGCGCAGACGAGGCTCGGCATCGACACGGCCAACGCGCGCGGCCCGAACGCGCAGGCCAACATCGCGGCGCGCCAGAAGGCGCTCGAACTCGCCGGGCAAGAGCTGACGACCGCCGAGCGCGCGGCTCAGATCGAGGGCGCGCGGCTCGTGTCGCTGGAGCAGTCGAATCGCGCCATCGCGGATGCGGTCAACGCCAGGACGCTGTCTGCTCAGCAGAGCGTGGAAACCGCGCGGCTTGAACTCGACCTCGTCGGCAAATCGGCAGCAGAGCAAGAGAAGATGCGTGGAGCCTTGCAGATCAGGCATCAGCTTGAGCAAGAGGCGCTGCAGACCTACGGGAATAGAGACGCCTACGACAAGGCTCACCTCGCGTCTCTGCTCCGGCAGAACGAGGCCACCGCGGAGTACAAGCGGCAGACCGCTGTTGCCCAGATCAACGACCAAATCAGGTTTGACCGCGAGACCGCGTTTCTGTCGTCGGAAGACGTCCAGATCGCGCAACAGCTCAAGTCGATCTACCCCGACGTCGCGGCGGCTCTGAACAGCTCCGAGGCCGCGGCGATCCGATTCAACAATTCCATGAAGTCGATCGGCGATGCGGGGCGCGAGGCGTTCGGATCGATCGCGCAGGCGATGGCGGATGGTAAGATCACGGCCGACGAGTTCTCATCGGTCCTGACGTCGCTCCAGTCTCGCCTGATCCAGATGGCAGCCAACAAGGTGTGGGACGGAATTTTCGGGACAGCCGCCGGTGCAGCTACAGGCGGCGCGGCGGGAGGCGGCATGTTCTCGTGGATCTCTGGCCTGTTCGGCTCGGCCAACGGCAACGTGTTCGCCGGCGGCAACATCATCCCGTTCGAACGCGGCGGCATCGTCGACAGGATGCAATATTTCCCGCTCGCGAACGGCGGGATCGCGTCGATTGCCGAAGGCAATAAGCCCGAGGTCGTGATGCCGTTGCGACGCACGCCGGACGGCCGGATGGGTGTGGCTGCGACGGGTGTGGGGGGTGGCGGGTCAACGAACTTTACATTCAACGTCGTCAACAACTCGTCGGCGCAGGTCCGCGTCGAGGAGGAGTCGGACGGCCGCGGCGGCCGCAAGCCACGCATCGTGATCGACGAGATGGTCGCCGGGTCGATGCGCCCGGGCGGCGCCGGGAACCGGTCGGTGCTCGGCGCGCTCGGCGCACGCCAGCGGCCGCGGCGAATGGGGGCCTGATCATGGCGGTCGCGGTCTGGCCGGGCGAACTCCCGGAGTACGTGCTGGTCGACGGGTTCTCGCTGACGCAGCCGGACGGCCGGCTGCGCACACCGACCGACACCGGGCCTGGCAAGACGCGCCTCAAGAACAGCGCGGCGATGACGCCAGTCGCGGCGCAGGTTTACCTCAAAGGGCCGAACGACATGGCCAGGTTCCGCCGGTTCTGGGCCGAGGATCTGGCCGGCGGCGTGCTGCCTTTCGTGGTCCGCGATCCGCGTCACGATGGTGCGCTGCTCGGCGACGAGGACGGGCTCGTCCTGGCCGACGAGGACGGCGCGCCGATCGAGGTCTCGGCCTATTGGCTGGCCGAGTTCGACGCGGCGCCGGCCGAGTCGCAGGTCGCGGGCTACTTCTCGCGGCTGTCGTTCACGTTGCTCGTGTTCCCGGGGTGATGGTGAGCCTTCAGCTCGTGGGCGAGCGGGGCGGGCGCACGGGGCTGTGCGGCGTGACCGGGGCGGAACGCTGCGCCGGGACGAGGCGGGCCGCCACAGGATTCGGCGTGTGGTCGAGCATTGCGCCGGAGTTGCCGTCGGCGAGCGCGCCGATCACGCCGCCGACGATGATGTTGCCGGCGCCCGCGACCGCACCGCCGGCGCCGACCTCGGACTTCACGGCGATGGTCTGCGGCTCGAATCCGGACTTCTCGAACGTGACGCTGAATTCGAACTTTCGCGGCAGCGGCATCTCGCACGGCGTGACGCAGGACAGGCCGTTCGAGAGCCGCGCCAGCGCGCCCTCCGGCTCAGACACGAACCGCACCTGTTCGTCGGTGCCACGAACCATGGTGGCGCAGCCGGCGCACATCAGCGCGGCCAGCATGACTGGCAATACACGCATGATCCCCTCCCGTGTAGACGCTGGACGCTACGACCGGCGCGAGCGCGGCACAATCGGGAGGCGGTAGCCCGTGCCGAATGAGATCCCGAGTGTTGTAAAACAGCAACTAAACGCCGAGCGGTCGACGACCGACTACGCCGTGCTGGTGACGATCGACGACGACACGCTTTCGGCGCCGCTCCGGTACACCGACAAGGCGGTGACGCGGCTGTCGAGCGACCCGATCCGCTACGGTCTGGTGTCGGCCGGCGAGACCTACGTGCACGCGCTGCTCGGCAGCGTGCTCCCGGACGACACGAGCGAAAACGCGCAGTCGACGACGATCACCATCGACAACGTCGTCGAGGACGTGTGGTCGTCGATCCGCGGGTTGACCGCCGACGCCACGGTCTCGGTCGCGCTGGTGATGATCGCCATGCCGGACGAGCAGTTCCTCGCCTACACCGGACTGCGGGTCGTGGACCGCTCGGTCAAGTACGAGGCGATCACGCTCGAAGTGTCCCGCCACGCCAACCGCTCGGGCGCTGCCGATCTGCTCTACCCGCTCAGCGGGGAACGGCAGACGAAGCGCAAGGCGCCGGGGCTTTTTAGGTGAGAGGCCCCGCGGCTTCGCGTCTCGGCCACGCGGTCCACCGAGACGGGCTCCGTACTGCCGCAATGAGCGCGCGCGAAGCCGCGAGACGACCCACCAATACAACAACGGCGAGCTGAATGAAACCCCCACCCGATCGTAAGGCGCCGGGGTTTTTTCGCTGAAGGAGAGTCACTATGGATCGTCGATCGTTCTTCCGGTTCGTCGGACTGGCGGCGCCGGCTGCGGCAACAGCACTGCTGCCGCAGCGAGGGTATGCGACGGGTGGCGTCGTAGGTCCGGGTGTGCGCCCGTTTATCCCAGGTGCCGGGCGGATTTGCGAGGCCGGGCCCGAGGCCGTGATGCCGCTGCGGATGACGATCGAGAACCGCGTCGGCGCGGCGATCATCATCTCAGCGATCGGCGGCAAGCGTGAAGCCGGTCACTGATCGCCACTGGTCGGCCGCGTGGCTCGGCATCCCGTACCTGGAGGCCGGGCTCACGCGGGCCGGCGCCTCGTGCTGGGGTCTGGTCCGGCTCGTCTACGACCACGAGCTCGGCATTACGCTGCCGAGCTATGCTGGCGCGCCGTGCGAGGCGGAGCGGGCCGAGATCGCCGGGGCGCTCGCCGGTGACGCTGCGGCCTGGCCGTGGCGCGAGGTGCCCGTGGACCGGGCCGAGCCGTTCGATCTGATGCTGTTCCGCTACGGCCTGACCGAGTCCCACGTCGGGCTGGTCGCATGGCCCGGGCATCACCTGCACGTCATGACCGGCATCACCAGCCGGATCGAGGCCTACCGTCGCGCGCCGTGGGACGGGCTGGTGTCGCGAGTGCTGAGGCACGTGAATGTCGGCTGATCTCCTCACCACGACGCGGCCGGCGCCGTTGCCTGACCTCGGGCTGGTGCGCGCCCGCGTGCTGCCCGACTTCGGGCCATCCGATCGCGCCGTCGACTGGGTGGCGCCACTCGGCGCCAGCGTGCTCGACATGGTGCTCGGCACGCTGCCCGGCCTGCCGCCGGCGATGTACGACCGGTTGCGGGTCACGATCGGCGAGCACGTGATCCCGGTCGAGCGCTGGGGCCGGGTGCGGCCGCGGCCCGGCGTCGTCGTGCTGATCCGGGCGATGCCGGGGGCGACGGACTATTTCCGCTCGGCGCTGTTCCTGGCTGTGGCCGTCGCGTCGATCGCGACCGGTCAGTTCTACGGCGTGGCGGCCGCAAACGCTGCCCTAGGCGCTGCCGGATTGACTGGTTTCACGGCGACGGCTGCGACCGTGAACCTTGCGACGTCGTTGATTTCCGCCACCGCGTTGTTCGGCGGAACTTTGTTGGTCAACGCGCTCGTTCCGGTCCGCGGCGCGGATCAGTCGAAGGACGACCGCGCCGTCTACTCGATCAACGGATTCCAAAACAGGCCGAATGCCAATGGGCCGGTTCCGCAATTGTGGGGTCGCGTGCGCGTTGCGCCGCCCTACGCCATGTTGCCCTACGGCGAGGTGGTCGGGCGGCAGCGCTGGATCCGTGCCGCCTTCCTGCTCGGTCAAGGCCGGATGGATTTATCGGCTGCTGCGCCGGCGATCGGCACCACGGCGCTGTCGAAAATCGACTCCGGCGACTATCAGATCACGTTGCGTGAGGGCACAACAGGCGACGATCAGCTCGTCTACTGCACATCTCAGGTGATCGAAGAGAATCTCAACATTCAGGTTCGGTACGACGAGGGGGCGCAGATTCGAACGACCGCGACCGAGGTCACGGCAGTCGAAGTCGAGATCTTCTTTCCGGGCGGGTTGTTTCACGTCAAGAACGACGGTTCCTACATTGCGTGGACCGCAACCGCCGTCGTCGAGACGCGCGAGGTGGGCGCAACAGAATGGAATACGCTCGGAACGGTCTCGGCTACGGCAATGGAGCGTCGGCCGTTCTGGGCAGCGCAATATTTTGCGCTCCCGTCGCGTGGTACGTATGAAATCAAGGTGACGCGCTACGCCGTCGACGATGGGTCGTCGTCGCAACAGACGGCGTGGTCGTGGTCCGCGCTGCGCTCGTTCCGACCGGAATATCCGCTCGCCTTCGACGCGCCGATGGCGGTGGCCGAGCTGCGCATGCGCGCCTCAGGCCGGCTGAACGGCACCCTCGACAATTTCAACCTGCTCGCGACCCGCATCGTCCCAGACTGGACCGGCAGTGCGTGGGTGACGCAGGCGACCCGCAACCCGGCCTCGATCGCGCGCGCCGCGCTGCAAGGACCGCAAAACGTCTGGCCGGAACCGGACGAGGCACTCGATCTCGATGCATTCCAGGACTGGGCCGAGTTCTGCGACAGCGAAGGTCTGGAGTTCAACGCCTACCAGGTCGACGAGATCACGCGGGACGATTTCCTCACCGACGTCGCCTCTGCGGGCCGCGCCATCGTGATCCGGCGCGGCTCGGTCTGGACGGTCTCGATCGACCGTGAAAGGACGACCTTCTACGACCTGATCAGCCCGCGCAACTCGTGGGACTTGACCGAGACCGACACACCGCCGAATTTCCCCGATGCCTTCGCGATCGACTTTCTGGACGAGACCAACAACTACGCGCCGAGCCGTCGCGTGGTGCGCTGGCCCGGCTTCGTCGGCGATCCTGTCGTGATCGAAGAATTGCGGTTGCCAGGTAAGACGCACCCCGACGAGATCTGGATCGAGGCGCGGCGACGGCAATACGAGGCAATCTATCGGCGCCGGTCGTGGACCGTGTCGCAGGATGCAGAGCACCTGATCCTGACCCGCGGCGACGCCGCTATCCTGGTGCATCCGGTGATCGACCGGAGGCAGACCGGCGGGCGTGTCATTGGCGTCGACTCCGGCGTCGTCTATGTCGACGAAGTGGTGTCGGTCGAGGCCGGGCTCGTTTATCGCGTTGCGTTCCGGGCCGCAAACGGCACCATCACGGATCGGCTGCTCTCGACGCCGGATACAGGGGAGACGCGGCGGCTGGTGCTGGCCGACGCCGGCACGGATCCGGCGGTTGGTGACCTCGCCACGGTCTACACCACGGCCTCGCCGGCGATCGAGGTCATCGTCCAGAAGATCGAGCGCGGCGACAATCACACGGCCGTGCTGACGCTGGTCCCGCACGCGCCGGAGATTTTCACGTCGACCGCGGCCGAGGTGCCGCCAGCGTGGGATCCGGCGATCGGAGACACGATCGGCGATTCGCTGATCCCAGCGCCGGCGACGCCTGTGATCACGTCGATGGTCTCGACCGTCGATGAAATCTCCTGGTTCTTCTCGGCAGGCGACGCGACCCCGGTGCTGCAGTATCAGCTCCGCCACCGCGAGCAGGGGACCAGCACTTGGACGACTGCGACGGCGCTCGGCGGTTCCGACTCCATCACGCTCGACAGCTCACCATACGGCTCTGCCGACGTCGTCGAGTTCGCGATCCGCGCCGTCGGCGTCAACAGCCTCACGTCGAGCTGGTCGGCGACCTACGAGCACACCGTCCCCGGCACCACCTTCGCAGAGGCATGACATGACTGATCCGATTCGATTGCCGAACAAGCCCATCGGCTCCGTGCCAGCGTTCACGATCGGACTGCAGGACGAGGGCGGCGGAAACTACAGCGTCAAGAAATTCCCATCGCTCACCACCAATCCCGGGCTCACCTATTCATCCCGCGCAGCACTGTACGCCGCCACGAAGCCGGCGAACACGCAAGCCTGGGTCAATGGCGACAGCATCCCGGCCTACAACGGAGTGTACGAGAGCACTGGATCGGGGTGGGTGCGAAAGAGCGACCTCCCGATCCCGTTCATCATCGCCGTGGACGCCGGAGCCGGCACGCCGAACGCCATCCTCGCGACGGCTGCCTACCCGATCGGCGAAAGCAACCTCGTGCTGCTCAACATCTACGAGACGAACACGGGGTCGCCTGTGACGGTGTCCTTTGACGGCGGCGGCACGACACTCACGATCAAGACCAATACGGGCAACGACGTCGCAACCGGTGGACTGGTCGCCGGCATGCACGTGCTCGGAAAGCAAGTCGGCGCGACGTTCCGGATCGTCACCGATCAAGTGTCCGCCGCGATCATAGCGTCGGCAGAAGCAGCGGAGGCGGCTGCGGTCGCAGCCAGAGATGCCGCGGTCGCGGCAGCGAGCGAGGCAGTCGCCGCGACGAAGTTCGACCCCCTTCTTTCCATCCAGATTCACGGCTGACAGGAGAGCATGATGTCGACGACGGCCAATTACGCATCGACCCCGCGGTGTGGTGCCGCTCAAGTCTCAGCGGCCAATACCAATCTCGACGGATCCGGGACGGTCGTCATGATCCTGACGGCAGGGTCATCGGGAAGCAGGATCGACAGAATCGACATCAAGGCCGTGGTGACGACGTCGGCAGGTATGATTCGACTGTTCGTGCACGACGGTACGAATTACAGGCTGTGGAAAGAGGTCCCCGTTTCTGCGGTGGAGAAGTCCGCGTCGGTCCCGGCATTCGGAACCACCATCGACATGTCGCACCAACCGCTCGTTCTTCCGTCGGGCTACTCGCTTCGTGCCGCGACCGAAAAGGCCGAGGCTTTCAACATCATCGCGACGGGCGGAGACTTCTGATGCACGCGGGACTATATGGTCGTATCGACAGGCTGCGGGCTCCGGCGTCGCCTCCGATCATTCGCAACCGGTTCGACCCGATCTATGCACATCGGGATTTCGGAATCGGAAACGGAAACGGTGCCGAGCCGGAGGATGCGGCGTTACAGAAGCTCTTCGACGACGGCGCAGGCCGGGTGATCGTGTTCGAAGGGCCTCTGTTGACGGTGTTCCACACTCGTCCTCTGTATGTGAGATCGAACACCCGGATCATCGGTAACGGCGCGACGATCAAGGCTCACCCCGTCGCGGATATCAATTGCACCGGCATCCATCTGACGTCGGAAACTTGGCTTGGTTCCGGCCCATCCAACGTCATAATTCAAGATTTGCGATATGACGGTAACGCGGTTTCACGTCGCGCTGCCGGCGTTCTGCTGCCATATCTCGGTGTCGGACAATTCGGGCAGGCGGCTGCATTCTACCTCATCAACGCCGAGAACTGCATCATCGACGCATGTTCGGTGATAAATGCCGTTTCTGATTGTTTTTATATGGGTGGCACTGTATCAGACGGCAGTTCCACCAATTCCCATTTTCGCAACTGCTATGCGAAGAATAGCAGCAGAAACGGTTTTTCGTTTGTCGGTACGCAAAATTGCACAGCGTCCGGGTGCGTGTCCAAGGACCACAATTACGGAAATAGCAATAGCAATATATCGTGCGGGTTCGATGTCGAGCCGGACGGCGCGGCGACGGCTAACTACGGCTTGATCTTGTCCGGATGCATTGCGACAGATTGCACGACGGCTGGTTTTGCATGTAACAATTCTGCTTATAATTATTCTGTTACATGGGCGTATCCTTACACAAGGTCGTGCGCGGTAGGATTTCATCGTGCCAGCGCTGGCGGAACAAAGATATTCGCTGCTCAATACAATTTCAACACTACGAACTTTGATGGCATCACGGAAAAGATTTCAGGCTTCTGAACGTCCGCGCTGGTGACAAGCTGAAACCCGCGCCCGGCCGGCTGCCGGGCGATCCCCTGAATCAACGGAGAACCGCCATGCCGACCTGGCGTGTCGCGCGCGCGTTGCTCGCGCTGCGTGACCAAATCGACGCCGCGCGCCCGCGGCGGAACAAGAGCCACGACGGGACGATCGGAGACACGTCGCACGCGGCGCGCGCGAGCGACCACAATCCGAACGCGGCCGGCGTCGTCACGGCGATTGACATCACCCACGACCCGTCCGGCGGCGTCGACACCTACGCGCTCGCCGACTGGCTGCGGAAGCGGCGCGACCCGCGCATCAAATACCTGATCTCGAACGGCCGGATCTGCTCGTCCACGGTCTCGCCCTGGACGTGGCGGCCGTACAGCGGCTCGAGCAAGCACGACAAGCACCTGCACATCTCCGTGTCGGCCGACCCGGCGCGCTACGACGATCCGGCGCCGTGGGACCTGTCGATCGGCGCCGCGGCCCCGGCCCGGCCGGCTGCCGCCGCCGACATCCGGTCTCGCATGGGCAAGGCGATCCTTGACTTCGAGGCGCGGCGCGACGCCAAGGGCCGCCTCGCCGTCTACCGGCTGCCTGCCGGCGACGGCGGTGGAACCTACGAGGTGGCCGGCATTAACGACCGCTATCACCCGGCCGAGGCCGCCGCGCTCAAGGCGCTGATCGAGGCCGGTCGGCACGCCGAGGCCGAGCAACGCGCGATCGGCTACGTGCTCGCCTACACGTCCGGCGTCGCCGGCTGGCACCCGGACCCGGGCGTCGAGTTCTTCCTCCGCGACACGGCATTCAACCGGGGCCCGACCGGCGCCGCGCGGATCCTGCAGCGTGCGGTCCGCGTCACGCAGGACGGCGTCGTCGGTCAGACCACTCGGTCCGCCGCGGCCGCGATGCCGCCGGCGGCCCTCCTTGATGCGCTGCGCGCGGCCCGAGAGGGCTACGAGCGCGACGTGGTCGGCTACCGCGCGCAGTTCTGGCGCGGGCTCACCAACCGCTGGGACAACGCACTGACGACCGCCAAGGCGTTCTCGGCCGAGTCCGGGTCGGGCCGAGGCGCGGCCAGTGCGGCGGCCGGCACCGCGGCGGCTGGGGCGGCTGCGGGCGCCGCCGCCGGCGTCGAGCAGGGCTGGGGCGCCACGGAGTGGACGCTGTTCGCCTTCGCCGCGCTGTTCGTCATCGGCCTCGGCGTCATCGCCTGGCACGTCTGGCGGCAGCGCCGGCGCACGGCGGCCGCCATGCCGGCCGAGCCGGTGTCCACCGATCTCGACACCACGGAGGAGTAGTCCATGGACTGGAAAGACCTCGGGGGGCAGCTCGCGCGAGCCGGCGCCCCCATCATCGGCGGGGCGCTCGGCGGGCCGCTCGGTGGCATGCTGGGCGGCGTGGTCGGCAACGTGCTGGCCGACGCGCTCGGCACCGACGCAACCCCGGAGGCGGTCGGCAAGGCGATCGCCACGGCGACGCCGGCCGAAGTGGCAGAGAAGCTCGCGGCGGCCGACGCCGAGGCGCACGCCCGTTGGCCGGCTCTCGCCGAGATCGCCAAGGCCGAGCACGAGGCGCGGGCCCGCGGCATCGAATCCGTCAACGAGACGATCCGGGCCGAGGTGCAGGCGGCGGCCGCGCGGCCGGACGGCTGGTGGTCGTCCTGGCGGACGATCCTCGCCTACGAGCTCGCGGTCGAATGCCCGGTCTGGGCCGCCCTGATGATCTGGGCGACCGTGACGGGCCGTGTCGCCGACGTGGTCGCGCTGTCCGGCCTGCTCACCACTTGGTGGGGCGCCCGCTTCGGCCTGCTCGGCGTGCACGTCTGGACCGGCTCGCACGAGCGCCTCACCGCCATCACGGGCCAGCCGGCGCCGTCCGTCGTGGGCGAGATCGTCAAAGCCGTGAAGGGCAAGAGGTGACACCATGATCTGGATGTTCGCCGCCGTCTCCATCTACCTGATGATCGGCTGCATGGTCGCAGTCCTGATAAGCCGCAGCTCCTGTCCGCACGGTGCGGCGTGGTCAGTCATTCTATGGCCGCTGTGGCTGTTCCCGCGATCTAGCTGAGAGAGAGCATGATCAAGATCGATACACTCATGCGCCCCGGCCAGCACGTCCCGGGCGTCACCCCTGTGCGCCTACCGCCGGCACCTGTCTCGCGGAACGAGCCGAGCCAGACCGCCACGACCGATGTGACGCGGCAAAAGTAGCCCCACCTCTCGGCTCGCGTCCGCGCGCCGCTCTCCCCTGTGTGCAATGTGCGTCGCCGGCCCGGCATATGGGTGCCCCCGAATGGATGACATGGAAATGGCCGAACCCTGCCCAGAGCCGCGGCGCCCTTGCCCTTTCGACGGCGAGGCCCGCGAGCGGATCGCCGTGCTCGAAGCCGAGGCTCGACACACACGGGAGACGCTCGATCGGATCGCGGCCCACGTCGAGCGGATCGACGACAAGGTCGAGAAGGTGAGCAACGAGTTCCTCGCGGCGATCTCGGGCGCCAAGAGCGGATGGTGGGTGCTGGTCCAGGTCGGTGGGCTGGCGTCGATGTTCGTCGCCGGGCTCTGGTATCTGGTCAGCAAGATTCCGTGGTCGAAGCTGTAGTGGCAAGCGCGGCAGGATTCGAACCTGCGCCCGCCGACGTCAAAGGTCGGTGCTCTACCGTTGAGCTACGCGCCTGTGGAATTGGTCAGGGAATTAGAAATCGCCCAACCACGACGCCGAGAACGTAGAATCCGAACAACGTCGCCCACATCCGAACCGGCGATATCGTGATCATCTTCCTCTCCTCCTGCTGCCCGCGCTCGCGGGCGGGGGTCACGTCCGTCGTTGCTGCTCCAACCGGATTAGAAGCCGGTCGATGCTATCCCGCAGCGCGTTGGCTGCTGTCTCGGTCGCCCACCAATCGCGGCGGCTCAGCCCGGCATGGAGCGCCTGCACGTGTCGCTGGCGGATATCTGCAATTATCGAGGAAACCGGGTATGGGTCGCCGAGGAACGTGTCGTTGAGGCCGTTCTGCGCCTCGCCATCAACGCCGGGGACCGTGACGCCGCGCAGCCGCTCGTTCTCCGCCCGCAACCGCTCGATCTGGTCGCGCTGCATTCTGATGTGCCCTGGTAGTCACGGCACTGCTCGTGGCCGGGGTCGCACATCGGGTGATCGGGTTCGTCGTCGTCATCGCTCATCTTGATGAGGCTCCTGCGTCAGATTGCGTCGGGATCGATTTCATCCGGGGCATCGCACTGACGGCACTGCTCCGGCTCGTACTCGTCAAGTTCTTCCTCGGTGCAATGGAACGCAGCCTTCAGCAGATTGCCGCACACGTTGCACCACACCCCGTCGTCGTTCCTGCTCCACCAGTCCATCCCTCATCCTCCATGCGCCAGCGGCGCTGGTGGTCAGTTCTCCGGCCCGTAGTCGTCGCAGTAGTAGTCCAGGACAACGTCATAGATCGCGTTGATTTCAGCACCGGTCAGCGGCGGCTTGAACTCGTCACCGGTCAGCACGGTGTTGAGCGGGACACCGTGCTGGTCCGCGGTGCGCTGCTCGTTCGTCGCCAGCCACCACGTGTCCGGGCCGCCGTCGGCCCACAGTTCGAAGGATGCACCGCGTAACTGGAACTCTTCGTTCAAGCATCGCTCGGCCATGTCGTTCCCCTCTTGACAGTCTCAAATAAACGTACCATAGAAATGCGATGGGACGCAAGCCGAAGAAGACAGAATTACGAGCCCAGGCGGTGAGCATCACGCTCGCCCCCGGTCAGCGTGACAAGATCGACGCCGTCGTGGAACGGGGCGAGGTCTCGTCACGATCGGAGTTCATCCGCCGCGCGGTCGAGGTCGCGCTCAAGCGGGCGGAGAAGAGGAGAGAGGGATGACGGAAAAGTGGCTGATCTACATCGTCGGGTACGGGTACTTCGAGTTTGAAGGAACCGAGGAGCAGGCCGAGCAGAAGCGACGCGACAAGGCGTCGTGGGAGCGCGCCAACGGCTACAAGTGCCGAATGAGCGATGCCGCCGCGGTCGAGAAGCTCAAGGCGCGTGCCGTTCGCGATTGTGAGGTGGTCTAACCGCCCCGCCCGCGCTGGCGGCAGGGTGAGGAGGAGCGCCGGAGGAGCCGGCGAAGGAGGGGTGATGCCGACGTGCATCGTGGATGATGCGTTGCGGCTCTTCAACGAGACGCGGGCGTCGATCGGACTTGCGCCAGTCGATCGACTCCCCAATAGGCGACGCGGCGTTTGGTGCGAGAAAGCGATGTGGGCGAGTGTCGCCCGCCGCCGGCAGGCCGACCAGCACCCGTAGAGGGAGGAGAGGGGATGGAACTGCCACTGCAAGCGCAACAGCGGTTGTGCCGGCCGCGTCCGAAGCGCCATCTTCCCCTGAGATACGCCAAGCCGTACCCGATCGTGCTTGACGACATTCGCCGCTACAGGCTGCGGCGCCTCCCGATCGTGCGGTCGTATCGTGGGAGTTTCCTCGCTGCGTGGTTTCTTTCCTGGAATCGGAGGCGGGCCCGAAAACGTCCCCCAGCAAAATCAACGGCGAGCCGTTAATCACTTCCTAACCATGACCCGCTGCGTCCACTACGTCGGCTTCCGTGACGACGCCTATCTCCGGGCCCGGCGCGTGTTCGGCGGGCCCGCCTTCATTCACAAATGGTGGGATCGCCGCGCCGCCCGCGAGATCGGCCCCGACGACCTCGTGGTATTCGCCACCGGAGAGCACGATCAGCCGCCCCGGCCGTGGAACGCGCCGGACGTCGAGGAGGACAGGGGATGAGCGAAGTGTGCGACATGCGCCACGCGAAGCTGATGCAGGAGCTTCGCCAGTCTGGCGTTACGATCGAGGACATCGCCCGGGCGTGGGCGTCGATCGACGGGAAGCGAGACGCCTTTGACGCAGAGAAGGGCAAGAGCGTGTCCGATGACATCACCGGCCACTATCTCGGCTATCTTTCAGAGGCCGAGGAGCTTGTGACCAGGGCCGCTAAGTACGCGCGCGAGCGGCGCTGAGTTGGGGCGGCGCGCTGGACCATCGAGGAGGGACGAGGGACAACGACCCTCAGCGCCCCTCTCGCCTGGAGAGGAATGCCTTGGCGATGTCTGCGAACACCTCCTCGCCCCAGTCCGACAATGCGGCGTTGATGCTGGCGAGCACGATCCGGCAGTTGCTCTGAACGTACCCGCGGGCCGGGACGATGCGGTCGATCGACGGGGCGTAGGGATCCCAATTCGTCGCCCTCTTCACTTCTTTGAAGAACGGAATACCGGTGACGGCGCACCGCAATCCGTTTCGCTCGACCTCGGCCAACGCCCAATCGAGCGTCAAGTCGCTCTCCACAGCTTTCGAAACTTTCCGACACTTGGCCGCGGCCACCCTGACCCGTAGGGCGCCCTCGATCCGCTGACGCAGGCTGCGTTCGATCGTGTGTGCCGCGGCGGTCACCTTGCGCGCGCGGCTTCTGGCGCGGCGGGGAAAATCCGGGGAATGGGCAACCGTCGTCATTTATCCCTCTGATATTGCTTATCGTTGCCGGCTCTCCCCCAAGAGCCGGCCGCACCCCTTTTATACGCTGAAAAATCAACGAAATCCATCTGTTATCCGGCACGTTCGCGTCGTTTGGTGCACGAACGGAACACGCACACGATGCAACGATCTGGGGAAATTTTGGGGAATCTGTTCACCCTTCGGGCTCGCCCGGCAGGTCGTCGACCCGGCACCACTCGTCGCGCGGCACTACGTGCGCGTAGCGGGCGGCCGAGCGCGGGTCCGACCAGTTCCCCGTCGCCACCAGCCCCTGCACGTCGGCGCCGCCGTACATCCGCATCCAAGTCGCCCATGTGTGCCGGAAGGTGTGGAAGTTCACCCACGCCAGCCGGTAGTCGAGCCGCGGCCGGCGCTGGCCCTTCTTGCCGCGGGGCGGCATCGGCACGTCGCACACCGCGAGCTTGGCGCGCAGGAACTGGTCCTTCAGCCGGCCGCCGTAGGCGAACTGGAACACCCGGCCGGCGCCGGTCTCGGGTCGAATGGCACGGAGCTGCGCCACCAGGTCGGCCCGGAGCTTGGCGGTGCGCGCCTCCCCGGTCTTGGTGAGCCCGACATAGGCCGTCCCACCGGCCAGGTCGATGTCCTCCCACCGCAGCCGCAGCGCCTCGTTGATGCGCATCCCGGTGTAGAGCAGAAGCCGGAGGAGCAGCCCGAGCCGAGCGTCGATCTGGTCGGCCTCGCGGATGATGGCGAACGCATCCGGCTGCGTCAGGAACCGGGTAACGACCCGCCCCTTAGCGCCCTTGGGCCGGCGGATCGGGCGATCGACGCCAGCATGGCGCAGCACGGCCGACAGCGGCGTGTAGAAGCACGTGTTGCGGGTCTGCGGTTGGACGGCCGGATAGAGCTCGACAGCGGCCCGGTCGATCTCGGCTTGCGTGATCCCCGACAGCGGCGTGTCGCCGAACCGGTCCAGGAGCTTCAGGAGGTACTTGCGGCGCCGGCCGGCTCGGACGTAGCCCTCGACGGCGTCGGCGAACGTAGGCTCGTGGCGCGGGGCAGGCGGGGTGCTCCACTCGCCGGCCTCGATCTCGCGCTCTACCTCGCGGAGCCGCCGTTCGGCGATCCGCCGGTCAGGAGAGCCCGCACTGCGCTCGACCGCGATCCCGCGGTGTGTGCCGCGGATTTCCCAGTTCGGCGTCCGGCCGAGGCGGGGCGGGCGGAGACGGAGAGCCATTGCATGGTCTCGGCGATGCGGTCCAGGTCTCGGGGGCTGAACAGCATAGTGCGACCCGCGCGGGTGTAGAAGGGGCGCCCGGTGTGGTCTACGGGGTGAGCCCGCAGCCACGACCGGAGCCAGCGCGGCCCCTTGCGGAACCGCTCGGCAGCCTCCCGGATGGTCAGGAGGTCGGGCATGGTCACCCTCTCTTCGGCATGCGGTTCTTGTTCCACCGGAAAAACTGCCCGAGACAGCGCCAAACCCGGCGGTTGCGCTTCAGACGGAACCTGAACCTCACCTCCAGGAACGGGCTCCCGCGCAACCGCAAGAACCCGTCGGGCACGATCTGGTGCGGGCGGCGCTTCTTCGGCAGCTCGGACCAGGACGGGCGGCGCATGGTCAGGCGGGCTCCATGCCGGACGGCAACGCCTTGCGTGGCGGCGGCGCTTTCTTGGCGTACTCGCGCACGTCCTGGAATATCGGCGCCTTCGTGTCGATCCCGTGCTTCTCGATCCACGCATCGATTGCGGCGTTGACCATGTCGGCGAGATCGCGTTCTTGATCGGCTGTGAAACTGAGGAACTCACCGTCCTCGTTCATCCGGTCTTCGTTCTGGCCGTAGAACAGGTCATACAGTACATCAGCGTCGACATGCAGGTCGAAGTCGCCATCCTGGCACTCGGCGACGAGGCCGTAGCCATAGTCATCGAGACGCGCGAGCGCTTGTTCTTTGGAATCGCACAGATCGGTGAAGAACTCGCCGCCGACATCGGTCGTGAACCACCAGCGATAGGGCCGCTCCGCAGCGACGACGGGAGTCGCCACTGGCGCAGCGGCAGACTCGCAGACAGCCGCAGGGGTGGCGCTGATTGCGGCAACCGCGGGAACAGCAGCGGCGACTTTCAGAACAGAGCGTCTCGAAAATTTGGACATCCTCATCTCCTGTTACCCGCACGCCGGCCGCGCGGGCGGGGTGGTCAGCCCTTCGCCTTCCACGCCCGGAGCGCGGCGATGCAGATCAGCTCGTCAATCGTCACTGCCGCCTCCCCTGGACCGAAACGTCGGCCATCCCAGATGCCGACTGAAACAACTGCTGAGACGCACCCTCACATAGCGTGTTCATCACGCCGGGATCGCCGCGGGACGCGACGGCGATGGTGAGCCCGAGTGAATGGACGAGCCGCTCGATCATGACGGCGGCGCGAGCCGGGTCTTTGCGGGCGTGGACGCACTCGCGTGAGCAAAGCTTGGAGAGCTGGTCGGAGAAGTCGGGGTCGATGGTCATGTCACTTCTCCTCGGCCGGCGGGGCGCTACTGATGCGGTAGTGAGTCGGGAGGATTGTCGTGTCGTCTTGAAATTGAAATACATCATGTCCCGTTAGAAGCCCCCGCCAACGTTGGCCGTCCCAATACCCGTGGCCTAACCGGAGATCACGCCAAGACTTGATCACCGCGGATTTCGGACCCCCACGACAATCGTCAAGCTTCAAATCGCGGTAGAAATACTCGACTTGACACGGCGCGGCGGGGAGATGTTCGATGGGCTCCCACGCGACCCGCTCCGCCGCATCCAGCGCATCCCTGATCAGCGTTTCGGTCACGCTCGGCGGTGCGTCGATCATGTCGCGCAGGATTTCCGCTGCCGCCTCGATCTGCTTCTCGGTCGCCATGGTCACGTTCCTTTGAACGCGTTGGTCAACACGTCGCGGCAGCGGAGCAGCCGGCGGCGTCGCTCCACCGCGCCTTCCCGAACCGTCAGCAGATCATTTAGACGGCCCGACATGTCCTTGAACACGACGTACATAGGATCGTCCGGCGACACGCCGTGCTCGTCAGGACTCTCGTCGAACGAGAGTTCCGCGACTGTCATGGAGTCCATGTCCTCGTCGTCCAGATCGGCCACCATCGTGGCCAGCATCGAGATTGCCATCGCTCTACCTCTCCACCCATCCGTTGCCCTGCTCGCGCGCCGGCCCGGCGCCGCTGGTTTGCACGTTGATCGCATTGACGCGAGCACGCGGGTTCTTTGCGTTGATGAAAAACCTCGTCTCCGAACCGTCCTGATCGGTGATGCAGACAAACCATGACGAGCCCGACATGCGCTCGATCTGCACGTCAGCCCCGCGGGCCACGACCTCGTCGATGGCGCCTGCGTCGTCGTGGCGGAGGTCAGGCATTGGACGGCTCCCGCGCCACCGTGACCGGGACGACCTTCCATCGATCGTCGTCGCCCATGATGCGCCTCGCGTTGTTGAGTCTGATCGCCTCGTCAATGTTGCCGAAGGCCGAAGCAGCCCAGACCTCGCCGAATCCATGCTCCGGGTGCCACGGCGCCCACATCTTGATGGTGGTCTCAGCCATCGGCGTTGCCCTCCATCACCTTTCGGATCGCGTCGCGTATCTCGTGCTGCCGCTTCCAGTAGCGATCGGCCGTGTCGCGCGACACGTACCCGTCCCCGCCATACTCTCCACCGCACAGCGGGCACGGCTGCTCTTCCTCTCCGCAGACGCACAGATCGCCTCCGCAATGGCAGGCGATCTCGCCATCACCGTTGCACCGCGGGCAGAGGACGTGATCAGTCGGGATGCTGGGCTCATGGTAGTCGTCCTCGTTGTCACACATCGGTCTTCTCCGTGCTCTGCAGGCGGGCGATAAGGTCGCTGGCCGTGTGCAAAACAGCCGTGCGCCCACAGGTGCATGTATTGCCGCCGCGACAGAACCCGACGTGCGCAGACCAGCGCGCGATCCATCCTTCACACGCCTCCAGAGCCTCCGCCGCCTCGGCCAGATCGCGCCTGGCGGCGTCTCGGTCGGCCTTCACCCGCGTCAGTTCGGCTTCGTACTCGGGCCACACCTCGCCGCCAGCCGCCGCGCGCGCCAGAAAGTCGGCGGTCTCGGATAGTTCGGTGTTGGTCGTGACGAACGCAGCGCGGATGTTCTCCGGCGCCTCGTCGAGCGACGCGATAATGCCGCGGCCGGCCGTTGATGAGGCACACCAGAAGCAGCACGACGAAGAACGCCACAAGCCCAACCGTAATCGGCCAAAGCGCCACAAATGCTGCAAGGCGCTCATCGCCCGCCCCTCCTCAATCTCTGAGCACGACTGATCCGTCCATGCGCTTCTTCCACCGGCTATCGCGTGAGCAGGGGAAGCGTGACGGCTTTCGGATTCCCAAGTGCTTGGCCTTTCGACGCTTCGCCCGCGCGATCGTCGCGAGGTCGCCATCCGGCCCGTAGGTCTTGGCGTCGGCGCAGGCCTTGTGCGCCGGCCGCAGCTCGCCGCGATCGTCACTGCCACCCAACCCGAGCGCCGTGGGGTGCTCGACGATCCACCCGTCGCCAGCCTCGATCTTCCCGCCACAGCAACAGCAGACCCCGCCGGCGCGCTCGAAGATCGCCAGCCGCTCGCGAGGCGACAGCTTCCGGCGCTGCGTGGTGGAGACGTCGGTCATGCGGCGTTCTCGGCTTGACTGGTGAGCGCGACGCTCGTCGTACCGATCAGGCCCGATACGATATCGAGGACCCGTTGCTTGCTTTCGTTGAACACTTTACCGCCCATCGCTCGCATCGACTGGCTCTTGGCCGTGTAGACCGACACGACTGCTTCTGACACCGTGACCACGGCGAACTCGTCCATCGGTCCGACAAACGCTGCGACACGGTGGGCCTCGGCTTTCGACGCGCAGACGATCGATCGCTCGTCGCAATACCCGGCCTTGATCAACGCCCATTTCCGCAGCGCTTCGGGGTTGGGGAACTGGTCGGCCATGTGCTCGGGGAGGTTCCGCCACGCTTCGGTCAGGGCCGCGAAATAGAAACGATGGCTCTTGGCCGACCGCTGTTCGACCACCTCCAGATTGTACACCTCTCCGACGACGAAGTCCTGATCAGCTCGTTTCCGGAACGAGTTGAGCACAACGAATCCGTCGCCATCCCATCGGGCAGGGGTCATGCCGCACTCCCATACATACGCTGAAGCGTTGCGATCTTCTCGTCCATCTCAGCGAGGAAATCGACGACGGCCTTCTCGATCTCGACGATCTGCTCCTCATCCCACCGAATCCGTCTCACGAACAGTTTCATGGACTCCGGCATCCGGTTGTCGAACGATACAAAGTCGCACCATCGGCGATTGGTGCAGCGCATCTGCCACAGCATTTGCTTGACGTATTTGCTCGGGATTGAGCCGCCGATCAGAGTCTCGATGTGCGTCGCGGTGTTCGGGCACTTGATCTCCACAAGCCCGTCGTCGTCGACAAGCCCATCAGGGCTGGCGCCGGACATCCGGATGACAGGATGCGGGACGAACCCGACCTCCGCCACGGTACTGCCGGTCACGAACTCGTACGCGGCGCGTGCCTCGGCCTCAGTCTCGATCCCCCAGCGCATGGCGTCGGTGGTGAATCCCTCGGCCGGGACGCCGGTGAGCCGCTCCGAGATCAGCGTCGCCATCAGGTTCGCCCGGGACGCGCCCCACCCCGTCTTGGTGCGCGCCATCAGGTCGGCGATGCGTGATGCCGTGACGCGGCCGGCCCTGGCAGCTTTCCATTCCTCTGAGCCCTGGACCAGATCGGCTGTCATGCGCTGGGCTCCGCAGCGCGTGCGGCTTTCGCCTTCAGTGCCGCCACGGCCTTGTCGTAACTGGCGGCCGGGATGTCTTCGATCGCCCCGATTTCGCATTTGCACGCCTTCGCCATGTACTTCAAGAACCCCGGGATGTCCGTCCCCGTGGCGACGATGCGCGTCTGAAGATCGGCCACTTGATCCTGCGTGATGGTGTCCGCCGGCTCGGCGCTCTTGGCGTCGTCGTCGGCGCTGGCCGCGAGCCCGAGCGCGGCTTTGAGCGTGTAGCGAGACAGGTACGTCACGGCGCTGGCGACCGCCTAATGGCTGTTCTTGTTGCCGGTGTCGTCACGCCCGGCGCTCAGCGTGTTCTCCTCGAAATAGCCGTCGCGGTGCGAGATGATGCACGTCACGGTCACCGGCTCGTTCACCGGAGACTGCGTGCGGAACCGGTACGAGAGGCCGTGTCGCGCTAAGATCGGGTCGACGACGCTGGCGATCCCGGCGAGGTCTTCGTGTCGGTAGTGCGTCCTCCCCTTGGTGGACGTGAAGTCGACCTCGCGGTTCTTGAAGATCACCGGGATCTCGGCCTTGGCGTTGGCGATGGCCGCGTTGAACGCCTTGCGAGCCTCGTTCGCCTCCCACCGCTCGTGCAGCGACATCAAACGTTCCATGACGTCGATGCCGGCGCCGCGCTCGACCGCGGCCTGAAGCATCGCCATCGGCGTCATGCCGACTGGCGCCAGCGGCGTGTCTTCGTGAACGATCACCTGTCCCATCTTACTCTCCAGTGCTCCGACGACGCCGGCCGCCGCCTGCCCAATGCTGATTGCGTCGCGCTCGCTCATGCCTCGCTCCCGATGCCGAGCTTGGCCCGCACCGCGGCGATTGCGGCCAGCGTCTCGGCGTCGCCGCGCTCGATCTTGGCGTCGACCTTCCGGATCCCGTGAAGCACCGAAGTGTGATCTCTGCCGCCGAGCACGCGGCCAATCTCGGGCAGGCTGATGCCCTTCACGTCCCGCAGCATCCAGTAGGCCAGATGCCTCGCCCGGACGATCGGCGCATCCCGGCGCGGCGCCCGCAGGTCCATCGGCGAAAAGCCGTAGTGCTGGCCCACGATCTCGACGATGCGGCGATGCGTGATCATGACGTAGCGCGTCGGCACGGTGTGCGGCGACCGATACCGGACCGTGCCGTTCTCAAACCGCACCGCGACGTCGGGGTCGAACTCGACGACGTGGGTGATCGGCGCCGGGCCCGGTGTTGGCTCGGGCGCGCTCTCCGGCACCGGCACCGGGATCGCGATCAGGAACGGCCGGCGCTGTGCCTCCGGATCGGGCCGGGCGTTGGCCGACATGCGGGCGAGGCGCGCCCGGTGGTCGTTGAGCCACGTCGCCGGGTTGAACGGGCGCATCCGGACTTGGCTGGGGGCTGAGGCGTCGATCGCGGGCATGGGCGTCAGTCCAGCGTGATGGTGCAGCGGCGGACGCGGTATCCGGCCTTCTTGGCGGCCCCCCACCCGGCGACCAGGTCGTCGTCGAACATCTCCGCAATGTTTCTCCGCACGTCCTTGGCGAGGCTTTCTGTCGACCATGGAAGGATGACGACGACGCCATCTTCGTCAGTGGTTGTCGCGACATACGCCAGCGTCGATGTGGATTCGCGTGCCATGGTCAAGCCGCCTCCAGCCGCCCGACGACCGTCGCGATCAGCTCGGCGACCGTCGTGTCCCCGCTCACCGCGTCGGCGCCGATCCGGACGCCGAACTCGATCTCGAGCCGCACCGCGATCTCGTCGACCTCCAGCTCGTCGGCGTGCAGCGAGTACAGCGTCCGGTCGTCGGTGATCTCGTCGGGCTCGTAGCTCACGACGCTGCACAGAACGGCGCGAACTTGGTCGGCGGCGGTCTGCTTCGGGTGGACCATGACTTGCTCCTGTCTGGTGGCAGGTTGTGCTTGATCGAGGATTCGCATCGGCGTCGTGAGGTGGCTCATGACGGTGCCGTCCATTCGAGAGCGATCGTCTCGCCGTCCATGTCCCACGTCGCGTCATCGACATTCGCCGGGACCGGCAGGTCTTTGTCGCGCAGCCATTCCAGGATCATCTCTTTCAGGTCCTTCTTGGCGAAGGCGTACCGGCGTGTGATCTGGCGTTCCATCTTGGCCTCACGCTGCATCGTTGGGATCGAACGGGTCGCACACCACCGCGCCGAGGTGCTTCGACGGCGCCGGCAGGTCGACCACCGCGTCGCGCGCGATGGTGTCGATCGCGGCGCTTGGCCGGCAACGGAGGTTGGCCGGCCACATGGCCCGTCTGGCCCGCTGCACCTGCAGCCCGAGTGCGCGGCGATGGATCAGCGCAGGGTCCGCCTCGATCGGGATCACGTCGCCGTCGTGGCGGGTGGCTGGGTCTTGGTTGCGGCGCTGGCGAGCGAACCAGTCGAGCGGCTTGCGGACGATCTGTGCGGTCATGGTGTCACCCATTCATGTTCGGCAGGCATTCCATCGACACGACTTCCTTGCTGCCGAGCGAGATGCCCATTTCGCGCAGATCGCCGTACCCCTCAATGAAGGTCGTGTACTTGTCGACGAGCCCGCGGGCGTAGAGCTGAGCGATATGTTCGATGTGGCGCTCGATGGTGTCGAACGGGTAGAAGCTCGCGCGGTACTCGGCCATGAAATCCGGCGTGAACTTCTTGCGGTCGATCGTAATGCTGACCTCTTGGGTCACAGATACGGTTGTAGTGCGCATGCGCCATCCTCCGTCGATCACCAGCGCTTTGGTATTGCCACGAAAATCTTGTCTGCCCAGTCAGTCCGATCTGGCGTCTTCGCCAACAGAAAGCCTGCGCTCTCGATTGCGTCGATCGCCTCTTTTGCGACGACCTCCGCATTGTCCACGCCGACTCGCCGGTTTGACAGAAGATCGGAGACAATGCGGACCAGCTCGTCATAGTGCGGGCTCAGATTACTCATCGATCACCTTCGACGGCCGCCGCGATCTGGTTGAGATGCGTCCCGAGTTCTGGATGCTCATCGCGCACCAGACTCCGGATGTCGTTCGGGAGCCCGTCCCACGCATCGAGCAACGGGCCGATCAGAGGCATGACGCGAGCGGCTTGCTCCGCCCGGAGCGCAGCGCGCTCGGCCTCAGTGACAGGCTCAGTGCCGCCCTCGGCACGCGCTATCAGCGCCTCGTTCTCGCGAATCTGCCAGTCGATCGGATACGGCGGCTCAGAGTCGTAGGAGTGAAAGTGCTCGCGCAACGCCTTGAGCTTCGCCGTGTTGTTTTTCAGCTCGTTCACGGCGTCGTCGATCAGCTCGGCCGCCATGATGGGCAGAGCGGCATCGGCAGCGCGGTCGCGCCAGTCTTTGGCGTACCATCGAAGCGCTTCGGATACGGTTCTAACGATCTTGGTCATGATAGGCCTCTTACAGTCCTATGGTCTTGGCGAACCTGTCGCGTGCGCCCCGCAGGTATGAGTACGCCTCGGCGCTCGGGAATTTCACATGCGGCTCTTTCCACACCGCATCGAACTCGGCGACAAAATGCATCCCGGCGGCGACAATCTCGACGGTTTGTTCAGGGTGCGGGAGGCGCAGTTTGGAGATAGCGCGCTCTTTCAGAGCGGTGGTCTGCGCGGCGAGGTGGGGACGGTACGGGTAGAGGGCCTCACTTTGGGCCGCGAGGACCAGATCATCGATCATTTTTTCGGCGTCATCTTTGGTCATCCTCACGTCTCCGCAGCATCGGACGTCACGACATGGTCGTTGATAGCTCTCAACGACACGGCGAATGCGTGGTCGCATGGCTGAACGCCATACAGCCTTCCGTTCCCCCACCGCTCTGCCTTGGCGCCGCAGTCATATTCCCAGAACGCGAAATCGTCCTCTGTCTCGTCGGCGCTGTCGTGCAACCGGCTGCCACATGCCGGGCATAAATCGGGCATGATCTTCTTCATGCTTTCTCCAGAATATGAGTTGTTGATGCGATCGAGATCAGCACATCACGGAATGCTGGCGGCGTCGCATTCCTGATGCGCGTCTTGTCCTTTCCGCCGACCATGGCGGTCATCCCGATGCGCCGCGCCTTCTCATAGCCGTAGCGGGCAAGCGCGGTCGGGTGCAGGCGCTGCGCGCCCTTTGACCAGTCCAGTTCGGGGAGTGTCGTGTGAGCGGCGTAGAGCCACGTCGGTTTGCGGCTCATGTGTCCGTAATGGCCTTGTTCGACATAACAGGTGTATCCGATCAGATCGCCGGCTGGCTGCCAGCCTGTGTGACGCTTGGGCCGGTCAATGCCGAAGTGCTTCCACGCATGACTGTCAGCCGGATGTTCGAGGACTCCGCCCCAGCGGCGAACCGCATAGACCGCAGCAGAGAAGCACCCACCGTCATCGCCGAGCTTGAATTGGTGTGGCTTGCGTGTGCTGCCATGCCAAAAGCGGCCCCATCGCTGACACGGCGGATGTGCGACGACCGGCCACGGTCCGGCATAGTTCCTCGCGTCGCGCTGCTCGTCCCACGGGTCGACTCCTTTGATCCCGGAGTAACAACCCCCCGCCTCGACAAACAGCGCGGCAATCACCCCACCCTCCTGATCTGCTCGCGCCCCGCCACGGTCAGCCCGAGCCGCCACAGCCTGGGCAGGCCGCGGGGCTGCACGATCTCCGTGATCTCGACCAGGCCGAGCCGGCTGAGGCTCTGCGCGTGCGACCAGAGGATCGCGCGGGCGCCCGGCGAGATCGGCTTGAACGTCGGCTTGGTTCCCTGTCCGCGGTACGGGTGCAGCACGAGCGCGTGGAGCGCGCCGAGGTGGCGAGTGGTGAGGTCGGTCATGGGGTGCGGCCCTCGGCATCCTGCGCCGCAGGCGAAATAAAATCGCGCACCCACTGCGGTAGCCGCGAAATCCGCTCGCTCGTGATCGCCGCATAATCGTAGTTGGGCTGCTTCGTATCGTCGTAGTGAAGTAGCCACAGAAACGGTTGCTCGATCCACGGGCACACGAACTCGCCGCGGTTCCGAAGCTTCATAAGATTGTGGCAGAGCGCTTCGCGCGCGTCGTGGTAGCCGACCCACACTCCGTCATTCATGTGACCGCTCGATCTGACGTTCCGCCAGTCATCGACTTTTGGCATCCAATTGTATGAGACCTTAGCCGCATTCACGGTGTTGCCGCGGAACGTGTCGAATGACAGCAGCAAGCCGTCCCGGTGGGCGAACACGAAAAAAGTCTCGATCACGCCGTTATGCGACGACGGCCACTCGTCGGCCAGCACTTGCTCGAACCCGAGTCTGTCCAAGATCGATAGGTAGCGCGCGAGGGAGTCGCCATACGTGGTGTCGCCAACCTCATGCAGCGCATCGCGCTTCATCTTGCTGTGCGTGCAGGCGAACAGGAGCCCGAGTGCAGCCGTCTCGTCATTGAGCGACTCCCCCATGCGCTCACCCGTCAACCCTTCGGCCGCAGCCAACGGATCAAAACTCAGCAGGTCGTCGATCTTGCTCACGCTCACCTCCCCGTCATCACGAACCGCGCCGTCTCGGCGCTGACATGCACCGTCGCGCCGACCCGCGGCTCCGACATCACGGCGAGCACCGACGGGACCCAGTGGTCGAGCCGGTACCGCCGCATCCAGCGCGCGATGAGCAGGGCCTCGCGGGCGGCCCGGAACAGCGCCGAGTCCGGGGTCCGCCGTTCCTCGGCGATGCGGCGCTCCCTGATCACGTGCCAGCGCAGCGCCTCGCAGGCCTGCGTCGCGTCGGCCACCTGTCGTCGGATCAGGAGATCGATGACGGGGCCGAACCAGATTCGCGACTGGTCGTTGTCGGGGCCGAGCCGGATCGTGCGCTCGGCCGCCAGCTTCATGTTGTTCGGCTCGCGGAACTCGGCCCGGAACGCGGCCGTAATGCCGGCCTCGTGGGCGGCGAGCGCGTCGGCGCCGGAGGCTTTGGCCTGGGCCGTGGCGACGGCGGCGACGCGCGTGAGGCGAGTACGGCGCGGAACGTGAGTGATGGGCGTGGCGATGCGGTCGAGCATGGCGGGCCTCACATCTTCGAAGACAGGATCAGCAACGACAGCCAGCCGGCGCCGGCACCGGAAAGGAAGCTCGGGATGTCAGCGTCCGGCGACGTCATCGCCACGGCGACGGCGAGCGCGGTCACGAGGATCGTCGACCAGCGGAATGTGGTGGCGAGCATGGTGTTCATCCCCAGAACGAAACGGCCGACGCGATGATCGGCGCAGCGGGATCGGGCAGAGCGGGCGGCGGCGCGTCGGCGAAACGGTCGCAGCACTCGATCAGTTCGGCGCGCTCCGCGGCGTCGGCGTCCCAGGCGCAGATCAGCGTCAGGGCCGAAGCGCGCCAGTTCTCCCAGCGGTCGTGGTCGAGCCGGACCGACAGCGTCGGGCGGCGGGCGCCGAGCTGGACGGCGCGAGAGATGAGTCCGTGCGACGTGGTGAACATGGCGGACTCTAACGTCCGAGCCCGAGGACGACGTATCCCGGCTCAATGCCAAACTGCCCCCCAGTCAGCACGTATTTGATGCGCCGCCGGAGTTCGTAAGGTCGGTTGTCGCTGATGGTACGCGTGAAATTGTTACGCTCTCGATCCCACCGTTTGAGGATCAGGGTATCGCCCTTCTGAAAGCCGCGATCGTCACGGCGAACCTCAAACGTTTTTTCTCCGTTGGAGATCGCGTCCCAATAGACGTCCCAACATTTCAGATCGTGTTCGCGAGCCATCGCATTCATGCTTATCCGGTTGGCACACACAGCCCTAGATGTTGTGGTCATCGCCATCGCCCAAAACTGAGTTGAAACCACGCCCATCGAATCCACCAGATCGTTTCGCCATCGGCTTTGGCAGTTTCGGTTAGGTCGCGTCGAAAGCGTGCGCTCGGCAGAAGCCAGAAACCAAAGGGGTTTAGCTCCAGAGAGATACGAGTGGCGCGCAAGGGATAAGGCAGGGGGTTTTTCATGGCTCATCCTCTTCAGGGGGTCGAAGGCTGTCGATATGCACGCCGCATCGACCGCAAATCTTCGGATCGCTCTTGCTCGCGACGTGGCCGGTGCAAGCCTCTTCGGAAAACCAAGGCCCATACAGTTCGAGAACCTCGCTCTCACCCTCCATCTTTATGACATCGCAGGGGCGGGCGGCGGTTCTGCCGGCTTCCAAGGCCGAATTGATAAATCCAAATCCGGTCGGGACTGGCGCCAACGGATGGTCGCGAAGCCATTGGCAAGAGAGACAGACGCAAGTCTTGGCCTCGTAAGATGCGGAGATCGAACGACCGCAGTCTTCGCAGGTGAAGTGCGTGGCGCCCTCTCGATCAACAAACGGGATCAACATCTAGTATGCCTCAGCGCTTGTGTGCGTTAACCGGATAAGCATGATCGCATTCCTCCTCACAGCAGTCCGTCGCGCCGCAGCGCCGCGGCCAGATCAGCGGCCGGCGCCTGGCGCTTCGCCCGGTACGTGGCGACGTTCATTTCGTGGTTCGCCCGGAACTCCGCCGTGTCGATGCCGGCGTCCCTGATCACGCGCTTGATCCAGCCGAGCGCGGTCGGGTCGTCGATCTTGAGCGCGCAGACCAGTCCGTACAACGCGAGCCGGAGCATCACGCCGTCGGTGAGCGCGCGGCCCGGCAGCATGGGGATGGGCTCGCTCATGACGCGGGCTTCGTGGTGCGGGCGGCGGCGAGGGCGGCGTTGACTATCGTAATTGTATAACGACGCTCGGGCACAAGCCGGATGCTAGGAGCATGCAGTCGAGCGATCTGAGCGCCTCCGTCAGCTTCTCGATCAGCGCGGCTTGGCGTTCGATATTCGCGGTCAACCGGCCGTTCTCGGCCATCAGGTCGCAGACTTCGTCGTGGTGTCCCATTATCCCCTCCTCACGGCCACAAACGGCCAGAACGTCCTCGCATCGGGCAGCCGGCGCCTGACCGGCGGCACATGGCTGGCGACGAGCCGCGCCGTGACGCTCGGACCGCGCCCGGCATCCCAATCGGCCCGCAGCTCGGCGAGACGGCGCGGCTGCTCCGGGAGGCGGCGGGTCATGATCAGGACTCGCTGCCCGCGACCTCGACCGGATGACCGGACTCGTCGAGCGAGTACCAAGTCATCGGTGTGATGCCCTCGCGGCCGACGATGCCGGCCCAGACGTGAGTAATCGCGCCGTCATCGTCACGGCGATCGAGATGCAACGCCGATCCTGCAACGCCCCGCACGCGGCCGTAGCGACCGCTCGCATGGGCGGTAGCCGTAGCGTGCATGGCCGAGGCCGCGCCCCTGTAGCCGGTGGCCGAGGCCGCGCCCCTGTCGCCGGTGGCCGAGGCCGCGCCCCTGTAGCCGGTGGCCGAGGCCGCGCCCCTGTAGCCGGTGGCCGAGGCCGCGCCCCTGTCGCCGGTGGCCGAGGCCGCGCCCCTGTAGCCGGTGGCCGAGGCCGCGCCGCTGTCGCCGGTGGCCGAGGCCGCGCCGCTGTCGCCGGTGGCCGAGGCCGCGCCGCAGTTGCCGGTGGCCGTTTCGCCCTCGATCGTTGCCCGCGACCACACATAATCCCAGGCGCGCCGCACGAGGTCGCTGATCGAGAGTTCGACGTTGATCGTGATCCGTGCCGCAGCGATCTTCGTGTCGCTGTCGTTGCCGTCCATCTCGCCGGACAGCGTCACCTCGGCGTAGCGGTTGCTGGCTGGCGCGTAGTAGCCGAAAACGTCAAGCGGGTGTTCGCAGGCGTGGAAGCCCGAAGCGCAGGCTTCGATCTTGCCGGCGTGCTCGTAGGTCTTCCCGACCTCGTACTGATAGCCGCGGCAGCGAAGCTGCGCGTCGAAGCCCTTGAAGGCCGTGACAATATTCTCCACGGCCGGGGCGATTTCTGCGGTCGTGGCAGTCACCTCGGTCTTGCGTCTGCGAGCCATGTCGGTGGCCTTTCGGAGTGATCAGGATCGGAAGGGTGAAAGCGGCAGGGTTTGAGCCCCGCCTACTGCATCAGCGGTCCAGCGCGGCGCCGAGCCGCTGCGCCTCGATCCGGTCGGTCTCGACGCCGTCCCGGGCGTACCGCTCGCACGCCGCGTCGTAGGCCGCGGTCAGGTCGACACCGACGGGCACCGGCGGCGGGAACATGGGCGGGTGCTCGGCGAGCATCGCGGCGTGGCGAGCCGCGGCACGGGGCGGGACGGCGCCCGCGCTGCTAAAGCTGATGCGGTCGGTGATGGTCATGATCACTCTCCCCCCGGCGCGGCGGCAAAACGCTCGGCCGCGGTATGGAAGGCATCGACATTCGTGATACCGAGACCGCCGAGAACATCCGCGGCGAGCAGCGCGTCTTCTCCGAACATCGTCAGGAAAAAGCGGGCAAGAACGGCGACGACCACATGGTCGTCGATGTCGATGGCTGCGTCGGTGGTCATGGTCCTCTCCTGATCAGTTCAGCAAGTGGGGGCTTTCGCCCCCGCCGTCACTTCAGCTCGATCAGGTCGGCGAGGAACTGAACTTCCTCGATCAGCTTCGCGCGCTCCCGGGCGTTCTTGGTGCGAGCGACCTGGGCGGCGACCCGGTCGTATCGGGACGCCAGCTCGAGGCGGGCGGCTTGTCCGTGGCGGCGGTTCAGTTCGTTGCGGCGGCGGCTGGTCATTGGTAGCTCCCGTTCCCGTGCTTCGATGGTCTAAATGTACACGAGGTGCACACGGATGTCCAGGGGGCATGTGCATGTCATGTAAAAAAATGTTCAGCAGACCTTGCCGCCGAGAGGCGGCTGGGTCATCTTTGATGCGCGTGTCGTTGCTGAAAGGCCGGGCGAAGACCTCGGCCGCAGGGCAGGCAGGCAAAAAGAAAGCCGGGCAGGGTGGCGACCCTCCCGGCTTCGATCGGGGGCGTGCTGAAAAGCCCCGACCGCTTGGTGTGTACGGTTTACATAGCGGCCGTTACAAAATCAAGCGTCTTCCCTTTCGGGTCAGCACAAATCGCCGGCATAGGGCGCGCACCTCGTCGTGTGTTGCGCCTCCGCCCGCGATAGAGGGCCGAACCCGCGGAGCATGACGTGGGGGGACGAGACCGGCGAGAGCCGGAGACGAGCGGTGCCGGCAACGGCACCTCGGAGCCCTCGATCCCACGAGGGTCCGGACCGGGCTCCGGCTGGCGCCGACCCGGTGGGCGCGCCCGGCTGGCGGATCGGCTTGGCGATAAGCGCCCGCGTCAATGACAGACGTAAAGCCGACAGCGTGACCCCGGCTTCCCTTCCTCGACGAAGGTCGTTCGATCCGTCCGTGCTCGTGGCCTCGCCTAACTTCGGGGTTCAGAGGATGGCTTCGCCCTCGCTGGCGAAGCTATGCCCGGACCAGCAGCCTTCATCGAGGTTCAGGGGCCTTCTGAAGTTGCTTCTACCCTTACGAGAGTCTACGGTTGAGAGATCAACGCAGGGGTGGTTTATCATGCGCAATGTGATTGCAATCGCTGCACTTTCGTTTTTCGTCGCGGCCGGATGCGCCGGCACGCCGACTGCGCCTCCTGTCGCAATCGCAGCCGAGCCGCCGCCGGCGCCGGTCGTCATCACGTCGAAGATGCGGTCGGCGATCGAGCGGGGCGCCAGGCAAGGCCTTAAAGACCCCGACAGCGCGCGATTCGGCGACATGAAAGCCTCCACGGGCAAGGAGGGCCTCGTCAACGTTTGCGGTTGGCTGAACGCCAAGAACAGCTACGGCGGGTACACCGGCATGGGTCCGTTCACCGGGCAGCTTGCGGGCGAAACCTTCGTGCTGCTCGGGTCCGGGACGTTCGATTCGATCGGCGGGCGCGCTGTCTTGGAGATCTGCCGGACGCGCTATGGGCTGCCGCTCGACTAATCGACACGGAGTCGGGCGATGCTGCCGTCGCGGGAGGGTCAGTGCTTGTCGTCCAGCACGGCCCGGGCGTGGCGGGCGATCTGCCGGCGCTGATCGGGTTCGGCTGACGAGAGCAGCATGTCGAGCTCATCCGGCTCGTCGGGATGCCGGGTCAGCAGCGTGATCGGGTCGGTGCCGTACACCGCGGCGAGCGCCTCGAGCAAGTCGCCTGTGTAATCCTGCACGCCACGCTCGATTCTGGACAAGCTGGCGTGGCTGTAGTCGATCTTGGCGCCGACCTCCTCAAGGGTCATCTCGCGCTTTTCCCGCCACTCTCGCAGGTAGTTCCTGCGGCGGCAGACCCTTCGCCTCTTTGCACTAACCATCTTTGCCATGTGCACATGATGCACCGGCCATCCCTGTGAATCCATGTCGCTGGGTGCACAAGGGGGCTGGACGATCATGTGCACAGGGTGTACATTACGCGACATGACGAAGACCTCGAAGCCCAAGACGAAACTCGCGGCCTGGATGAAGGACAACGGCATTACGGATGCCGACCTCGCCGAAATGGTCGGTACGTCCCGCGAGCAGATCAACCGCGTCCGAAATGGCGTGAGCTCCCCGTCGTGGGGGCTTGCGGCCAAGCTGAAGGCCGCGACACGAGGCGTCATCACGGCTGACGACTTTCTGCCGGACGCCGCGGCATGACGCTTTCAGTTGCACCCGCCGCGCGCCGGCATCCGCAGCACGCCAGCCGGCGCCACGATGCGCGCCACCACCACGCGTTCGCGGGTGCGGCCGTCCAGGCTGGTCTGCTCCGTGTAGAGCGTGAGCCGCTCGTTCGGCCCGATCTGTTCGATGGCGCCGATGCCGTCCGCATACACGTCCGGAATGGGCGTGATCTCGACCAAATGCGTCCTGCTCATCGCAATCCCCTGGCGCGCTCTTCTGTCGGCGCGCGGGAATTGTGTGCGCGGATCGCTGTTTCATCAACCTGAACTGGTAAACGATCATCTGATTAGCTCCCGGCTTGGTTAAGGCGAGCATCTGACGATCTGATCAGATCATCGGTTGTTGCGTGAAACCTCGTAAGCGTCTGTCCGTAGGAAAAACGGGTGATAGCATGAGCATTGACACGCAAGCAGACCAGCGCCGCCACACGCACCCGGCGCCGCCGCGGATGCCGCCGGACGTGGAGCCGATCACACAGCCGCTCGTCTTCACACATCGCCCTCTGTCGGATGTTGAGGTCGCCGTGCTCCGCACGATGCGACCGGCGGGCGATCTCTACGTCCACGAGCCCGACCTCTCCCTCCACGTCATCAGCATGGCCCTCGCCGCGATCTCCGGCGCGCTGGTGGGATTCGTCATCAGGGGGCTGCTGTGAGCCCGGACCTGCACTCCACGCGCGTCCGCCCCGAGTTGGCCGGCTCCGCCCTCATCGTGCTGCTCGGCTTCATCGTCGCGGCGGCGCTGATCACGATCCTTGTGCTGGTGGTGGTGTCATGACCCAGCACCGCACCGAAACCGACCGCCTCGTTGCGATGTGCTCGCCCGTGGTGGCGGACGCGCGGCGGACCCGGATCGCGCTCGACGCTCTCGCTGCGCACATCGAGTGCAGAACCGCCGTGCTGCGGGAGATGCGGCGCGAGGCCGCGATCGGCGCGCGCGTCGCCGAGCTGAAGCGCATCTCCGGAGCGAGCTGATGAACGACGTCCGCCCTTGGCACACCGAAGTCGGCACCACCCTCGTCACGATCCCAGCCGTCCTGCTCGGCAGCACGTGGCTGCTCATCAACCTCGCGGTCTGGCTCGCCTGGAGCGCCAGCCTCTTCGTCTCCGCGCCGCTCGCCGCCGTGTGCCGCGCGGTCGCTGCGGATGTGGCGGGGCCGCGATGAGCACTCTTCGCGCGCGCCGTCGAGCACGTGATGTGGCCCCGCGGGCTTGCCTGCACCTGTGCTGCAATAGGCATGAGGACGGGTCCTTTGCGGGGCGCGTGTCGGCGATCGAGGTCGCCCGCCGGGGCGAGTCCGTTGCGCTGGAACACTGGTCCCGCGGCGTTCGTCTGACGCTCGACGACGGCGGCCTGCGGCTTCTGCGCCGTCGGTGTGTCGTGCTCGACAGCAAGCAGTGGGTCGGGAACTGGTCCTGGAACCTCTACGTCGTCCCGGTCGCGGACGTCGCAGCCGTGATCGAGGCAGCCATGTCGGCCGGGTTCACGTGCGAGTCGGCAACCGGCGAGCACGCGATTCACCTGAGTGAGCTGCTCGACGCGCGCCGAGCCGGGCCGTGGGCCGGGTCGTCGGCTGAGATCGAGATTGCCCTCGCGGCTTTCGGTGAGTGCGCCTGACATGCAGATCCCCACGCGCACCCGTTCCTCCCGGTGCTCCATCCCCCGCGGGGCCACTGGCGCCGGCTCGCTGCTCCGTGTGAGCGCGGCCGGCGCCTCTTTCATCACGAGGTTCGCGCCGGCTTCGGCCGTGCGCCTCAAGACCCTGGCATCGCCACCGACGCCGATCGATGCGGTGGCGTTTGCGATCCCGCTGGCAGACCGGGTGGGGCACGTCTGCATGGTGGGGAGCCGGGCCGCGGACGCCTCGCGGCCCGGCTCCTTACGCCCTGCGACCCGGTACGCGAGACCGGTCCGGACCGCGGCGGCGAACGTGATTTGCTCATTGGTTTGAACGGTGATCGTCATGACCACATCGTCCTCTGCGACCGCGGTTAAGGCAAATGGGCGGGGGTACAGCTCGGCTGTCATTCGCAGCCAACCTGGCACCGCTCAGTCGATTTTGTCGAAGTTCTTCAACGAAAGGATTGGTCGGCAGCGGAAACCGTGGGCGCTGCTCTGCGTGTGGCTCGGGATCGACGAACACACCGCCAAACACAGGCTCGCCGAGCGCCGGGATTTTTCCCCAGATGACATCGTGACCGCGCTTCGCGGCGAACTCGGCGGCGACCTTCTAGCCGCGATCATGGGCGACTCCAAGGCGGCTTGGTACGCCAAATACAAACGCACGCTCGACATTGCCAACCTCAGGAAGTTGCAAGCCGAGCACCAACGACTGCTCGAAAAGTTGGAACAGGACGCTGCCGAATGAACGGGTTTTTGTCTGATCTCTGCATTTGGCAGTCCACACGACTGCTGATCCGCTCGCGCCAATGGTCCGAGTGGGCGCGGATGCTCAATCACTCCGATCGGCTGACGGCCGTGCGGAGACTTTACGAGGCTCATTGGCGCGAACGCGCAGTTGCAGGGCTACAGCCGAGCCGTCGCGATTAGGCGCTGAGAACGCGCCGCAGGCTCCACCTCCGGCCTGCAGAGATCGCGTCACAGGAGGAAGAGAGGGTGGAAATGTTGGACCGTCTATTTGGAACTGCCGAGCCGATGGCGCCGCGTGCGCCGGTCAAGACAGGCATGGGTGACCCGGACGTGCTGTCGTCCATGAAGGACACTGGGGACGCCCGCAAGCGTCTGCGCTGGTGGTGCCAGGAGGCGAACAAGGAGCCACAGGCGCACTTCTTGACTATCGACCCCTCGATGGCGTGCGCCATGATGGAGCGGAACCAGGACGACGAATGGCGCAATCGCCCGTCGAGCGAGAAGGGCGTGCGCCGCTACGTCCGCGCCATGAAGACTGGGTGGAAGCTCACAGGCGAGACGATCGTGTTCGGCCGCAGCGGGCGTCTGCTCAACGGTCAGCACCGCCTCAAGGCGTGCATGGACTCCGGGGCGACGTTCCCGTGTCTCGTCGCGTTCGGGATCGACGACAACGCCTTCACGTTCATGGACAGTGGCATCAAGCGGACCGCCGGGCACATCTTCGCGATCGACGGGGTGCCGAACGCTGCCGGTGCCTCGGCTGCGGCTCGTCTTCTCTACGGCTACGACAAAGAACGGGATTGGGGCGGGAACGCGCCGGACGTCGACAGCGACCCGCTGCTTGCCTTTTACCACGAGAACGAAGGACTGGCCGAAAGCGTGAACGTCGGCCAGCGTCTGTATCACACCCGCCTGATGGTCATCAGTTGGGCGTCGTTCCTGCATTACGTGATGACGCGCAAGAGCCGGTCCGAGGCCAACGACTTCTTCGAGAAGCTGATCACCGGCATTGGGCTCACCAGTAAGAACGACCCGGTGTGGAAACTTCGGAACAAGCTCGAAACCAACGCGCGGTCCGACAGCGCCAGTCTCAGCCTACCGCACATCGGCGCGTTTACAGTCCAGGCGTGGAACGCCGTCCGGACGGGGTCATCTCGTGACCTGTTCCGTTGGCGCGGCGAGCAGGCCCCCAACCAGTCCTTCCCGCGAGTGGTGTGACGTCATGAAGCTGGACAACATCGAAGTCTCGGCGGTCATCGTGCCGCCGGGTCGGCGGGAGCCAAACATGGCACGGGTCCGCGAGATCGCGGAAAGCATCCGCCGTGTCGGGTTGCTCCAGCCGATCGTCGTGCGCGAGCAGGCGCACGGCTACAAGCTAATCGCCGGGCGCCATCGGCTCGCGGCGGTCACTCTCTTGGAAGAGCCGTTCATTGACGCCTTCTTGTTCAAAGGAGACGACATCGGCCAACGGCTAGCCGAGATCACGGAGAACCTGCACCGAGCGGACCTGACGGCGCTTGAACGCGACGAGCAACTAGCCGAGTGGATTAGGCTAACTGAGGCGCAGCAAGTTCAATCGTTCCAATCTGAAACGATTGAAAGCAAGCGAGTAGACGGCAAGGGGCATCGGCAAGAGGGCGGCGTTAATGCTGCCGCCCGCGACCTCGGCGTCAGCAAGGCAGACGCCCACCGCGCCATGAAGGTGTCGACCTTGTCAGAGTCGGCTAAGCAGGCCGCTCGCGACGTCGGACTCGACAACAACCGCACGGCGCTGCTGAAGGCGGCGGCGGTGCCGGTCGATCGTCAGGCCGAAGCGATCAGGCAAGAAGCCGAGGCGCGCAAGAAAGACAACAAGGCCCGCAACGAGATCATCCGCGACGACCACACGGAAGAATTCGCCGAATGGCTATATCAGCACGGCGGGCAGGAGCTCCCGTCGCTGATCTCGTGGCTTGAAGTCTGCAAGCCGAAAGAAGTGATCGAGGCATTGCGGCGCATTTCACGAGGGGCCGCCGCATGACCGGCACCTCGTCCTACGACACCCTGAGCCCCGGCTGGACCGACGAGCGCGTGGCAGAGCTGCGCCAGCTGTGGGCTGACGGACTATCGGCCTCTCAGATCGCGGTCGAGCTTGGCGGCGCGACGCGGAACGCCATTCTAGGCAAGGTCAACCGGATGAAGCTTGAAGCGCGAGGCCGCGGCCACATCGTCAAGCCGCGCGGCGAGCCTCGCCCCAAGCCCGACAAGCGCAGCCACGCCCGGAAGCCCGACACGGATAAGCGCGCCCCGGTCCGCCGTCCGCCCGTGATCGAGCCCGACGACACCCCACTGAGAGCCGCGCCGATCGAGTGCGTGGTCCCGCTGCTCGACCTGACCGAAGGCATGTGCCGCTACCCGTCCGGCGACGGTGCCGACATCCGGTTCTGCGGCGCCCCGAAGGCGCGCGGCTCGTGGTGCGCGACGCATGCCGCGCTCGTGTACGTGCCGCTGCACCGCCGGCCGGAGGGCGTCGACTACCGGGTGAAGCGGGGCGACGCGATGAATGCGATCCGCTGGCGGCAAGGTCGCGGCACGACGCAATACGCGGCTGAGTGATCACGACAACCGAAAGGCACCAGCATGGACAAGGAAATGCACGCTTTGGCCGAGCGGTGGGCCAACCTGGAAGACCAGCGGAAGCAGATCGCCGACGACATCAAGGATCTGCGCGCCGAAGCCGAGGGCCGAGGCTACGACCCGAAGCTGCTCGCCAAGACCGTGCGCATCATGCGCATGGAGGCCGACAAGCGCGCCAAGGAACTGGACCAGCACCAGTTATTCGATGTGTACCTCGCCGGCTGCGGCCTGATCGCGAGCGCTCCGGTCGGCCGAGCCGTGGAGCGCGCGGCGAAGAGCACCAAGCCGCGCCGCGCCACCCCAGACCACGACTCCGACGGAGTCATCCACGAGCCGGCGAGCCACGACGAGGCGGCCTGCACGCTCGACACGGAGGAGGGCGACAAGGCCGACGACTTGGACCCGGCTGGCCGCGATTGGGAGCCGCCGCCGGCCGATAACGAGGTCAGGGAGGCGACTGCCGCCGCGAACGAACTCGCTCGCCTGCTACGTGAAGACGGCGCGACTGGTTCGCTGAGCTTCCGCGACGAAGACGGGACCGAGCGCGACATCACGCCAGCCGTGATCGCTGCGGTCGGCCGGTCCGCGATCGACGACGGCCTCGACATCCCGGCCAACCTGCGGCGGTTCTGATGACCGCGATCGTCCTCGACCTTCCGATTCCGCCCCTCGTGAACCGCACCCGTCGCATCGACTGGTCGGCGCACCGTTTGGTCAAGGCGTGGCGCCGCACCGCCGACGGCCTGATGCTCGTCGCACGCTGTCGCAAGGTCGATCCGATCAGGCTCGCCGCGCCGCTCGACAGGTTCGAAGTCGAGATCATGCTCTCGTCCGAGCACACCAAGGGCGACCTCGACTCGGTGATCAAGACGACCATCGACTACCTCAAGCACGCCGGCCTGATCGTCGACGACGCGCAGAAGCATCTCCGCCGGCTGACCGTGGGTTGGACATGCTCCGAATACGCGAGCGAGGGCATGCGCGTCACAGTGCGGGAGGTGATTTCCTGATGCTCGACCACAGTTGTCAGGTTCAGAGAGCCCCGCTATCCGAGCGCGGAGACGACTTCTATGCCACCCCGCCGGTCGCGGTCGAGGCGCTGTTGCAGGTCGAGCGGTTGCCGCGCCTGATCTGGGAACCAGCATGCGGCGACGGCGCGATTGTCAACGTGCTCCGCGCGGCCGGATATGACGTGGCCGCCACGGACTTGGTCGACCGCGGTTGTCCGGACAGCGCGGCCGGCATCGACTTTCTGATGGAACACCGCGCGCCCGCGGGCGTCCAATGCATCGTGACCAATCCGCCGTTCAAGCTGGCGGAAGAGTTCGTCGTCAAGGCGCTCGATCTCTGCCCGCGCGTCATCATGCTTCTGCGCCTCGCCTTCCTGGAGTCAGAGCGGCGGTCGTCAATTCTGGACTGTGGCCGGCTGGCGCGCGTGCATTGTTTCTCGCGCCGCATCCCGATGATGCACCGCGGCGGGTACGAGGGAAAAAAGATTGGCAACAGCGGCATGGCGTTCGCGTGGTTTGTCTGGAATCGCGACCATCGCGGGCCGACCGAAGCCATGAGCCGGATGAACATTGAGCAGCGCGATTTGATTATCGCTCTGGCGAAGGCCGGCACGCCACCAATCGAGATCGTGCGCAAGCTGGCCGACTGCTACCAGCGCGTCGGGCTGGAGACGGTCAGAAACGTCATTACCTATGAGCGAAGCAGGGGGCGGCTGATTCCCCGCTGCACCCGCCGCGGCGCTCCGATTGTCATGCCAGACGTCAAGGCCAGCCTGAGAGAGCACGCTACTCGACGCCGGATGACGGTCCGGGCGCTCGCGCGGGAGATCATCACGACTGTGGTTGCGTCCGGGATGGTTGATGCCGTGCTCGACGACGGGGTGCAGCCATGACGCCTCAATCCCGCGACCCGCTGCACCGGGAGATCGCCGCGCTTCGTGAGCAGGTCGAGGGGCTGCAAGCGGGGATCGATCGGCTTCGGCAGATCAATGCAGTCGACCCGTTCGAGCCGCCGATCCCATGGGCGCAGACGCAGGCTGCGATTGATCGCCGATACATGCGGCTTTTGATCAAACGCGCCAAACTCAGCCGCGCCTACCGGGACGTCCTACAGACAATCGTGAACCTCTGGTTCCGCAACCGGAGCAACGGCGGGGTCATCCATCCCGGCAGGTCCAAGATCGCAAAGATGGCCCGGGTCTCGGTTCCGACCGTCACCCGAGCACTGTCGGAATTCCGCGAAAGGTCGTTCATCAAGGCGACGGCGTACCAAGATGGGGGAGCAAGGGTGACCCGTTATCTGGTCGACCTGAACGCCATCCGAGACGCGCTTACGCCGCCCCATCTCATCCCCGTGACGGTTCCGGGCACGCTCGGCAAGATCGTTGATCTGAGAGAGCGCGATCTGCCGAAAGAATACGACGAACCAATCGGTTACGATGCATGGCTAGCCGATACCGACTATCACTGTAACCCGGATCAAAATGATCCACGGATAATAGACTCTCCTAGAGATGAATTCGACCAGCGCTCTCCCGAGCCGATAGGCACGGAAGGCCCCGGCCAAGAAGAGACCGGGCAGGATGTCCGGCTCCCTGGTTCCAATGTCATCCCGTTTCGCCCGTGGTCGTCCATCTTTTGGCTAGGGTCATCTTCGATGCTCACGGCTTCGTCGCCACGTCAGCTCCGCCCGCATCAGCAGTCCGCAATCGACATGCTTCGGGACTCGCTTCGCGCCGGGAACAAGCGAGTGATCCTTCAAGCGCCCACAGGATTCGGCAAGACGATCACGGCCGTAAAGATCATCGGCGCTTCTCTGGCTAAGGGGCACAGGGTGCTGTTCACGGTGCCGAGGCTGTCTCTGGTCAATCAGGCGATTGCCGATTTCGAGCGGGACGGTCTGTCTCATGTCGGCGCGATGCAGTCCGACCACCCGCGAACCGACGACAGTGCTCCGGTTCAGGTCGCCACGGTCCAGACGCTCAAGCGTCGGCTGCGCAATGGCAACATGGACGAGAATTTCGGGTTGGTGATCGTCGACGAATGCCACGAGGATTTCACGGTCATTCGCGAAATGATGGCCCGCTGGCCGACGCGAGTGTTCGTCGGTCTCTCTGCGACGCCATGGACGATCGGGCTCGGCAGGCACTGGCAAGACCTGCGTATTGCCGCGACGATCGGATCGCTGATCGAGGCGGGCTACCTGTCGAAGTTCGTAGCGTTCGCCCCGGACAAGCCGGACTTGAGCAAGGTCCGAACGGTTGCTGGGGACTATGCCGAAAACGACCTTGAGCAGGTGATGAGCGAAAACAAGCTCGTCGGCCACGTCGTGCAGACGTGGCTTGAGAAGGGGGGAAACCGGCCGACGCTGGTGTTCGGCGTGAATTGTAGTCACGCCAAGGTTTTGCAGGAACAGTTTCTGAGAGCCGGGGTGTCGGCGGGATACTGTGACGCACACACCGACATCGTGGCGCGCGAGCATTTGAAGCGCCAATTCATCAGCGGCGAGATCAAGGTTGTCTGCTCAGTCCGGACGCTCACCACAGGCGTCGACTGGCCGGTGTCGTGCATCGTGGACGCCGCCCCGACCAAATCCGAAATGCTCCATGTGCAGCGCATCGGCCGTGGGCTCAGGATCAACCCAGGCACCGAAGACCTCGTGATCTTGGACCACGCCGGGAATTCGCTCCGGCTCGGGCTCGTGACCGATATCCACCACGCGGTGCTCGACAAGGGTGAGGGCGGGAAGGCGAAGGCGCGGCGGAAAGCGGAAAAGCTCCCGAGGGAATGCAGCGCGTGCGGCGCGCTCCACACTGGCCGGGTCTGCCCTGAGTGTGGACACGAGAGCCGGCGCCCGTGTGAGGTCGAGACGGTTGACGGCCGCTTGGTCGAGATCACCGGTCGGGCGAAGGCGCCAACCCAAGCCGAGAAACAACGGTTCTGGAGCATGGCGCTCGACATGGACGACCATCGGAAGCGTGGCGGAAAGCTGGCTCTCGGGCTCTACAAGTCGAAATTCGGTGTGTGGCCCCGCGGCTTGCTCGACGTGCGGATCCCGTTCGACGGCGCGTTCCAGCGCTACGAGCAGAGCCGGAGAATTAGGTGGGCAAAGAAGATGGAGTCTGAGCGTCGTGCTGTTGGGGGCGTTCGATGAAGGACCAGACGAAACTCGAAACGCGCCTCGGGCATGGCGTTTGTGGGGTTTATTCGATCGCAACGCCAACGGGAAAAGAGTACATCGGCTCAAGTGTTGACGTTCGCCGGCGGTGGTATGAACATCATTGGCGAATGAAGAACGGGAGGTCGAGCAGCCCTCAGTTGAGCAGGGCGTATGGGAAATATGGCTTGTTGTTGAAATTCTCCGTTCTGGAGGAATGCGACCCAGGCGAACTGAGGCGTCGTGAACAGTGGCATATAGACACACGAAAGCCTGCTCTGAATGCGTCTGATAATGCTTATTGTGCCGCGTTGTGGGCGGCCAAGAAGGGGGCGCAATTATCAGCGGGTGCTCAAGCGCGCCGCTGCGCCGTTGAAGATAGCATGGGCCGCCTGTACGAAAGTATTACATTTGCGGCAAAGACTATGGGTTGCTCGCAAGCGATGATGGCTCGGCGGATAGCCCACCATGATCCGTTTCCATGTGGGCTCCGATTTAGACGAATCGGTGAGATTTGGAAGCCGCTTCGCCCATCTCCTGAGGTGCGGAAGCGTGATGCCATAATCAAATCTCAGATTGAGCGACGCGCGGCTGGTAAGCTGGTCCACAGTGAGAAGGCGAAACTTGAGAAGAGCCTACGGACTAAGGGGGTTCCGTGGAGTCAGGAGCGACGGGCTAAGTTCTACGCCAAGAGCATGCTGAAGCAGCGTGGTGCCGCCTGATGGCGTTTCACGAGAAGACAGCCCTGGCGGCGACCGGGAAGTGGCGCGGCATCCTGCTCAGCTTCGGCGTTCCGGAGCGCGCCCTGTCAGGCAAACACGGCCCGTGCCCGATCTGCGGCGGGACTGACCGGTTCCGGTACGACGACAAGGACCGTCGGGGCACCTGGATATGCGGCCAGTGCGGGGCAGGCGATGGGATGAAGTTGGCGATCGAGTTTACCGGCAAGCCATTTTCCGAGGTCGCGGCCCGCATCGACGAGATGCTCGGCAACCTAAAGCCGGATTCGACGCTGCCGAAGGTCGACTTGACGGACGAGCAGCGCATCAAGGCTCTGAGGGCCATTTGGGTTGAGACCCGTCCTGTGACCCCGGGCGATCTGGTGCATCGCTATTTCGATGCGCGCGGGATTGAGGAGCGGGTCGTCTATCCGAGGGCTCTTCGGTTCGGCGAGCGCCTCAGGGACGGGGATGGTGGTGTCCGACCAGCTTTGGTCGCCATGGTCGGGTTGTTCGGAGTGCCGAAGTTTGTGTCGATGCATCGGACGTTTTTGCGGCCGGACGGACTCGCTAAGGCCGAAATGCCATCGCCTCGCAAGCTGATGCCCGGGAGCCTCCCGGATGGTGCCTGCGTCATGCTGAGCGACTACACCCACGGCCCCCTTGGGATCGCCGAGGGGATCGAGACTGCACTGAGCGCCAGCATCCTGTACGAAATGCCGGTGTGGGCTGCGATCAATTCGGCTCTCATGGCGAAATGGCACCCGCCACCAGCGTGCGATGAGGTCGCCATTTTCGGGGACAACGACCCGAAATACGGCGGTCAGTATGCGGCCTATTCGCTCGCCCACCGTCTCGCCGTCAAGAATATCGAGGTGTCAGTGCATATCCCCCCGATCGTCGGGCAGGACTGGAATGACGTCCTTATGGCGTCCCGGGGCCTGTCAGGCGGTGCCTAGCAGAAAGGGCAAGCGGCATGACCCTCACCGTCCACAACGCACCAGAGCGGCCGTCTCAGCCCGCTGTCGCGGCCGGGGCTTACCCGTACTGGCTCATCGCCCTGATCGAGCCGCAGCACGAAAAGCGGGCGCGTGACTGGCTATGGGAGTCCGCCGAGATCCCGAGCTATCTGCCGGTCGAGCGGGTGACGCAGGTGCGGCGAGGCCGAAAGGTCGATGTCGAAAACCTGATGATCCGGGGCTACCTGTTCGTGCCGGCGCTGTACGCCAACCATGCCCAGATCCAGCGTGACGAGGTCCGCGGCATCCGAGGTCAATGGCGTTACGCCAGCGGCGCGCTGAAGCTGGTGCCTGACGCCGCGCTCAACCCGATTCGGACGATCGAGGCCAACCTCAACGACCCGGCGTGGCTCGCCGGCAAACCGCGCAAGTATCGAGCGGGGCAGGCCGTTCGGCTGATCGATGGCGCGTGGCGCGGGCTGATTGCCACGGTCGACTCGCTTCGGGATGGGCAGAGGATCGTGGTGGACATCGGCGGGGTGCTCGGGCACGTCGAGCTTGGGGAGGAGCACGTAACCCCGGCCTGATCCGCTTGACAAATCAACATGAGTCTGCATTACCTGCATGCAGCGTAGCGTGACCGCCCCGGCAATGCCCTGAGAGATGGGCGAGGACCGCGCACTTGGGCAACGGTCCAGGCTCAGGACACCGTTCTGAGTCGGCGTGCTGCTGCATCCACCGAAATCGCGAGACGAGATGCCCAGGCCACCGGCCATGCCGGATGAGGCACGGGCATCCGGTCCCATAGGACCCGACATGACCGTCACCCTCGTGCTGTGGCTGATCGTCGGTGGTGTCGACATCGCCGGACCGGGCATCCGCATGCCGGACCTCGCTACATGCCAGGCGCAGGCCGAGAAGTTCATGGCGATTGCGCCCCCCGATGAGGCGCAAGCCTACGGTGCGGCGTGTCTGATCACCCTTGGGAGCCGCAGCTAGGTGGCTCGCCTATCAGCCCGACAGCGTGGCTACTCGACCGCGTGGGACAAGGCCAGGGCTGGCTTCCTGCGCGATCATCCCTGGTGCGCGATATGCCTCAAAGCAGGCCGCTACACCCAGGCAACAGTGGTTGACCACATCAAGCCGCATCGCGGAGATCAATCTCTGTTTTGGGATAGGTCGAACTGGCAAGCCTTGGACGCGACATGCCATTCGAGTGCGAAGCAGAAGGCGGAGAAAAGCGGCAAGCCTGTGAGGGTGACCGGGGTAGACGGGTGGCCGATCGATTGACCCCTACCCGGGTCTGGATCTTGGGGGAAATAGGGGCAGGACCGCGCCGGTAGTTGACTTTTCATAACCGGCCCCAAAAAAGGTTCCATAACACATGACGCCTCGCGGACGGAAATCTGCCGCCTCGCTTGAGGTTCTTCCGGCGAAAATTGAGGCTGTTCAACGACCTGACGCGCCATACGACCTGACGGACGAGCAGGCGGCGGAGTGGTGGGCGGTCGTCAATCGGATGCCGGCGGACTGGTTTCCGCGCGAGACGCACGGGATGCTGACCGCGTATTGCCGGCACGTTGTGGCGGCGCGCCGGGTGGCGCAACTGATCGAGCAGGCCGAAAAAGCCGACCCGTTCGACGTCGCGAACTACAACACGCTGTTGATCATGCAGGAGCGCGAGGGCCGGGCGCTGTCGTCGCTCGCCACCCGGATGCGTCTTTCTCAGCAGGCCACGTTTGACAAGAAAAAGTCCAAACCGATCCAAGGCAAGAAGCCTTGGGAGGCCTGAGACCCGCGCTGAGCGGAACATCCGGTGGATCGAGGAATTTTGCCGAATTCCAGAAGGGCGCGACGTCGGCAAGCCGGTTCGGCTCAGGCCATGGCAGCGCGACGAGATTCGTAAGATCTACGACAACCCGGCCGGCACGCGCCGGGCGATCCTGAGCTTCGGGCGGAAGAACGCCAAGACGACGCTGTCGGCGTTCCTCTTGCTTCTCCACCTGTGCGGCCCGGAGGCGCGGCCGAACTCGCAACTGTTCTCGGCGGCGCAATCCAGGGATCAGGCCGCGCTGCTGTTCGCGCTGGCTGCGAAGATTGTCCGCATGTCGCCGGACCTCTTGGGCGTGGTAACGCCACGCGACACGGCAAAGCAATTGTACTGTTCCGATCTCGGGACGCTATACCGAGCGCTGTCGGCAGAGGCCAGCACGGCATACGGGCTCAGCCCGGTGTTCATCGTCCACGACGAGCTTGGCCAGGTGAAGGGGCCGCGTTCCGAACTCTACGAGGCGCTGGAGACAGCAACCGGGGCGCAGGACAGTCCGCTATCGATCATCATCTCGACACAAGCGCCGACTGATTCAGACCTGTTGTCGCTTCTGATTGATGATGCGATGGCTGGGCACGACCCGCGGGTCACGGTCTCACTCTATACGGCGCCGCAAGAGGACGACCCGTTCGTCGAGGCGACCATCCGAAAGGCCAACCCGGCGTTCGGAGACTTCCTGAACGCCACCGAAGTCCTGGCGATGGCGGCTGACGCCAAGCGGATGCCGAGCCGCGAGTCGGAGTACCGCAACCTCGTCCTCAACCAGCGCGTCGAAGCGGCGTCACCGTTCGTTTCTCGTGCCCTGTGGCAGTCCTGTGGCGCCGACCCGTTGTCGATCGAAGACGTTGAGGTGTACGGCGGACTGGACCTCTCAGCGGTCAACGATCTGACAGCGCTGGTCCTGATTGGAAAGGTCTCCGGGGTTTGGCAAGTCCACCCCACGTTCTGGCTCCCCCGTGACGGGCTGGCAGACAAATCAAGGACTGATCGCGTCCCCTATGATCTGTGGGAGCGGCAGGGTCAGCTTTGCACCGCGCCTGGGCGATCGATCGACTATGAGTTTGTGGCGAGCATTTTGCGCGAACAATGCCGAGCGCTCGACATTCGCAAGATCGCGTTCGACCGTTGGAACTTCAAGCACCTCAAACCGTGGCTGCTTCAAGCCGGGTTCACAGAGGACGAGATCGCGGAACGGTTCGTCGAGTTCGGGCAGGGCTTCCAGTCGATGAGCCCGGCGCTGCGCGACCTCGAAAGTGAGATCTTGAACGGCCGGATCGCACACGGCAACCACCCGGTTCTTGCGATGTGTGCGGCGAACGCCGTGGTGCAGACAGACCCGAGCGGGAATCGCAAGTTGGCGAAGAACAAGAGCAGCGGGCGGATCGACGGCATGGTTGCTCTTACCATGGCAATGGGCGCGGCGCCGTCGGAAGACGAATCCGCCCCCCGCCCCTTCATCACCTTCCTCTGAGGCATCGGTCGTATGAGCTGGAGGAAGTGGCTGTTCTGGAAGACTCCGACCGAGGTCAAAGCGGTCGAGTTTTCGCCGGAACTGCTCTCCGCGATCCTGACCGGGTCGTGGGGCGGCCCGGCCAAGTCCGGCGCCTCGGTGTCGACCGGCTCGGCCCTGCAGGTGGCGGCGTGGTGGCGCGGCATCAACGTGATCGCCGACGGCATCCGCCAACTGCCGGTCGAGATCTACCGCGAGCTGCCGGACGGCCGCGGCTCGGAGCCGGCCAAGGACCACCCGCTCTACGACGTTCTGCGGCACAAGCCGAACCAGCACCAGAGCGCGGCCGACTTCTGGGGCACGGTGCTGCTGCACGCCGCCGGCGCCGGCCGGTCGGTGAGCTACAAGAACACGGTCGCCGGGCAGGTCCGTGAGCTCATCCCGGTCCGGCCGGACTGGGCGCATGTCGAGACGCTGGCCGACATGAGTCTGCGCTACCGCGTGACGTTCGAGAACTCGCGCAGCGCGACGCTCGAGCAGAACGAGGTGTTCCATCTCCGCGGCCCGAGCTGGGACGGCGTGGACGGGCTCAACCCGGTCGACCTCGGTCGCGAGGCGCTCGGCCTCGCCATGGCGACCGAAGAAAGCCATGCGAGGTTCCACGCCAACGGCGCGCGGCCCAGCGGCGCGCTGGTCGCGGACAAGGCGGCGAAGGCACTTGACCCTGCGGAGATCGACCGGCTCCGCGCGATGTTCGAGGAGAAGTACGTCGGCACGGCCAATGCCGGGAAGCCGATGATCCTGCAGGGCGGGCTCGACTGGAAGCAGATGCAGATGACGGGCGTCGACGCCCAGCATCTCGAAACCCGCAAGCACCAGGTCGCCGAGATCGCCCGCGTGCTCCGGCTGTGGCCGATCATGCTCGGGCTCGGCGGCGACGAGAGCCCGACGTTCGCGAGCGCCCTGGAGTTCATGCGGGCGCACGTCCGGTTCAGCCTGCAGCCGTGGCTCACGTCTATCAAGGGGGCGATCGAGTGCCAGCTTCTGACGCCTGAGGAGAGGCGCGAAGGCTACCACGTCAAGATCGACACGGCCGAACTGCTCCGCGGGTCACCGCAAGAGCGCGCCGAGGCCTACAAGGCCGCGCTCGGGACGAACTCGTCGCCGGGTTGGGTGTCGATCAACGAGGTCCGCGAGGACGACGGGTGGAATCCGCTTGAGGGTGACCAGTTTTCGCGCCCGTGGACGCCGAAAGACTACGGCATGGACGGCGGAACCGCTGACGATCAGGGCGCGCTAGCTGATGGCGAGTTCTACGACGAGAACGGCGACCCGGTCGAGCCCGATCAGATCGTGAAGGTCGACGGCGAATGGTACGAGATCAAGCGGAAGGTTAGCAAGAAACCGGCCGGTGGCGCGCGACCGGACTTTCGCGAGGAGCTGCACCGCCGGGACCGCGGCGGACGGTTCGCGCCGAAGCCCGATGCCAACCGCGGCGCCGCGCCGTCTCGTGATTATTCCAGCTATACCATGGACGACGGCGCGCTCCGGGCCGGGCGCGACGCTGGGATCTGGACCGACGAGGCCGACGCGAAGCGGCTGGTCGACAAGATGATGTCCGGGGTGCCGGTGGGTGAGCGGCTGCAGGTGACCGTGACGCGCATGCCGTCCGGCGACATCTTCGTCCGCGGGCAATCGGCCGGCGCGCGCGTCGAGCGCAGCTTTACGCGCGACGTCGAGTACGAGGCCGAGACGGGCCGCGTCGGTTACAAGGCCCGACACGAGCTGTTCTCGCTCGCGCCGAGCTATCAAGGCGGCGGGCACGCCAAGAAGATGCTCCGCGACGCGATCGACGAGTATCGGGCTCGCGGAATCACGGCGATCGAAGCGCAAGCGAACATCGACAAGGGCGGGTACGTGTGGGCGCGCCTCGGTTTCCGGCCACAGGCGCGAGCGACGAGGTTGATCAGGTCGGACACGCTCGATCACGTCGCGAAGTCGACGAAGCTCTCCGCTGCGCACAAGAAAATCATCACGGACATCGTGAACAACAGCAGCGACGACGACCTGATGTTCAACCTCGCCGCAGCGCGCGGCCCGCGCGGCAAGAAGATCGGGTACAGCCTGCTCGCCGGCTCAAACTGGTTCGGACGGCTCGACCTCACAAACGCAAAGGCCTACCGACGCGCCGTAAGGGCTTTGGCGTCCTGATCAATCTGATCTGGCGTTGTCTTGGTCTGCACCATCAGCGTCAGCAGCATGGAGACGGGCTTCGGAACAGGGTACTCACCGGAAAGCCACCGCCTGACCTGCCGTCCGTTGCCGTGGCCTAGAAAGCGACCGGCGGACTCTTGGGAAAGCCTGAGTTTGTTGAGGGCGGCGCGTAGCTGAGACGGGGTCATGGTCAGCCCCGCATCTTCGCCTGCCGTTGGTTCGGGGTCAGCGCAAACCACCGGCGATTGATCTCGGCAGAAATCAGGTCGAGATTGCGCTGAGCCATGGCGCGGGTCTGGGGCCGGCTGGTGGTGTCGGCGACGTCCTGGAGCCGGAGCTGCTCGGCTCCGAGTTGTTCGGTGGCCCATGTCCGGTACTCGGCGCGGGCGGCGGCGGCGGTGTTGAGGTTGGTGGTCACTGGTTTCCCCTCCGTTTCAATATCTGAACTATAGCGGACAACTCGTCCTAGGTCAAGCGGTCCTATGAAAGATTCCGTGGTCTACGACTTTTCCGGTTTTGCTCCGGCTGATGCGACCGACGGCACGGAAGAACTCCTGCCGGACGGCGATCTCGACGACCTCGACGATGACGAGGCGCTGGTCGGGTTGCTGAAAGATGCCATCGCCGCCGGGGCGGCTGGCGAGAAGGACTAACGCAATGGACATCCACGTCCTCGGCGCATCGCTCGAAATCAAGTTCATGGACGGCGGCGACTGCGCGCCCGGCACGTTCGAGGGCCTGGGAGCGGTTTTCGGCAACGTCGACAGCGTCGGGGATCTGATCGAGCCCGGCGCGTTTTCCAAATCGCTCTACGCCTGCAAGGCCTGCGGCAAGTACCCGCCGATGCGCAAGATGCACGGCATGGGCGCGTCGAGCCTCGACCCGATCGGGGTCTGGGATCACATGGAGGAGGACAGCCGCGGCCTGATTGTCAAGGGCCGGCTCGTTGGGCTCGACACCGAGCAGGGCAAATGGAACTACGCGCAGCTCCGCGAAGGCGCGCTGAAGGGCCTCTCGATCGGCTACCGCGTGTCGCCGAATGGCTCGCGCCGCGGCTCCGGCAAGATGGGCGAGCCAGCCCGCTACCTGAAACAGATCGACCTCAAGGAGGTCAGCCTCGTCGACATGCCGGCGAACGCGCTGGCCACGGTCACGGCGATGAAGAGCCTGTACGGCGCCGCCGCCGACATCAGTTTCGATCCTCGCGAGATGGAGGGCGCCCTGCGTGATGCCGGGCTCTCGCGCGCCGACGCCGTCAAGGGCGTGGCGGTCTTCCGCACCTACCTCCGGCGTGATGCCGGGGATGCCGATCCTGCCCTTCGTGACGAAGCGGCCGCGGCTGAGCTGGTCACTGCCATCAAGGCGGCGGCCGATCGCCTCCGGGCCCTGTAGCCCGACCGCACGAAGGACCATCATCATGGAAGACGCGAAGCAGGCCATCGACGGCCTGATGACGGCGTTCGAGGAGTTCAAGTCCACGAACGACGCCCGTCTGAAGGAGATCGAGAAGAAGGGCACGGCCGACCCGGTCGTGACCGACAAGCTCAGCAAGATCGAGAACACGATCGCTGGCTTCGAGGGCATCAACCAGCGGCTCACCCAGGCCGAGGCGCAGAAGAAGGCGCTCGACGACCTGAAGAGCCAGTTCGACGCGATCGAGCTGAAGGTCGGGCGCATCGTCGGCAAGCCGCGCGACGAGGGCGAGAAGAAGGGGCGGGTCGAGACTTGGCTGCGCGCCGCTTGGCGGGCTCATGCCGTCGGCAAGACCAACCTCTCGGCCGATGAGGCCAAGGCCCTCGACGCGGTCGAGACCGAGATGAAGGCCCTCAACGTCGGCACCGACACAGCCGGCGGATTCCTCGCGCCCACCGAGTATGTGCGCGAGATCATCAAGGGCATCACCGATGTCAGTCCGGTTCGCAGTCTCGTCCGGGTGCGCCCAACGGCGAACAAGGCCATCCAGATCCCGGCTCGCCGCGGTCAGTTCGCCGCGCAGCGCGTCGGCGAGCAGGGCACGCGCACCGAGACGACCGGTCTCACCTACGGTCTGGAGGAGATCACCGCGCCGGAGATGTACGCGCTGGTCGACATCTCCCGGCAGATGATCGACGACGCGGCCTTCGATATGGAGGGCGAGATCCGGATGGAGGCCGAGGAGCAGTTCGCCGTGAAGGAGGGCGCCGAGTTCGTCTCCGGCACCGGCGTCGGCCAGCTCGAAGGCATCCTGTCGAATTCGTCCGTCGCCGAGACCAACTCCGGCGCCGCGACGGCGATCGCCGCGGACGGCATGATCAATCTCTTCCACGGCATCAAGACGGCCTACACGCGGAATGCCACTTGGGTCCTCAACCGGACCACGCTGGGCTCGGTTCGGAAGCTCAAGGACACGACGAACCAGTACCTGTGGCAGCCCGGCGTCGCCAACGGCGTCCCGAACTCGATCCTGGGCGCGCCCTATGTCGAGGTGCCGGACATGCCGAACGAGGCGGCGAACGCCTACCCGGTGGCGTTCGGCGACTTCCGGCGCGCCTACACGCTGGTAGATCGCATCGTGATGGAACTGCTGCGTGACCCCTACACGCAGGCCACCAGCGGCAACATCCGCTTCCAGTTCTGGAAGCGGGTCGGCGGCAAGGTCACGCTCGCCGAGGCGATTCGGAAAATGAAGTGTTCGACCTGACGAAGGTCCGGCGCCGTCGGCCCCGGCCGGCGGCGTTCACCTCTCCCGCAATCAGAACTGAGGACAGATCGTCATGGACGACCTCTACAGCTCCCTCAAGGTGACCCGTGTCATCCCGCCCGTCGCGGTCGGCACCACGGGCACCGGCCAGACCGGCAAGATCATTGATCGGCAGGGCTACGTCGGCCCGGTCCTGTTCACCGTCGGCTACGGAGCCATCACGTCGAGCACCGCGGTGTTCACGGTAACGGTGAAGGAGGGCGATGTCACCGGCACGCTCACCTCCGTGGCCGACACCGACCTGATCGGCACCGAGTCCGCGGCCGGCCTCGCCGCCGGCGCCCGCACGTCGAACTCGACCAAGCTGGTCACCAAGAAGATCGCCTACAAGGGCGCCAAGCGGTACGTGCAGTGCAACGTGAAGAGCACTGCCACGGCCGGCACCCCGGTGCACGTCGACGCGTTCCAGCGCGCCGCGTCCGCCCCGGCGAGCTGATCACGACACTTGCCCCGGGCCGGCCCCGAACTCCGGCCCGGGGTTCCTCAGCGTCTCCGAACAGCGCAGGACACGAGATGAGCCTCGACAACGGCGAGCGCCAGGTCGCGCCGACCATCGACGGAATCCGGGCCGACCACGTCGCCCGCTACAGGTGGGCCGCCGAGCGGCTGCCGGCCGGCTCCCGCGTGCTCGACGCGGGCTGCGGCATCGGATACGGCGCCCGCATCCTGGCCGAGGCCGGCCACAAGGTCGTGGCGCTGGACCGCAGCGCCGAGGCGCTCGCCTACGGCCGCGAGCACTACGACCACGAGGGCATCGCCTGGCGCACCGGCGACCTGTCCGACCTCGGCGTGCTGCCCATGCTCGACGCCGTGGTCTGCTTCGAGGCGATGGAGCACCTCGCCGAGCCGATCGCGTTCCTGCGTGAGGCCCGCCGGGTTGCGCCGCGGCTCCTGCTCTCCGTTCCGAACGAGCTCGGCATGCCGTTCGGCCGCCGCGGCTACGCCTTCCACCACCGGCACTACACGCCGGACCAGCTCGGATGGCACCTCGCTCGGGCCGGATTTGAGCCGAGCCTCTGCGGGTGGCAGGCGGACGCGGTCTCGCCAGTCATGGAAGAGTGGACGAGCACCGAGAGCTACCCGCGAACCCTAGTGGTCGACGCCAAGCGCGTCGCCCCGGCGCTGAACCTCGGCCCGGAGCCGGCCACGCCAGAGCGCGCCCCGCGCCACGTCGTCATCCTCGGGCTCGGCCCGTCGCTGGAGACCTTCGTCGACCTCGTGAAGCGCATGGGCGGCGCCTCGGCGCTCTGCGACGAGGTCTGGGGCATCAACGCGGTCGGCGACGTCATCGCGTGCGACAAAATTTTCCACCTTGACGACGTAAGGATCCAACAGGCGCGCGCCGAGGCATCTCCGACTAGCAACATCGCCGCGATGCTGCGCTGGATGAAGCGCCATCCCGGCCCGATCTACACCAGCCGGACCCATCCCGACTTCCCCGGCCTCGTCGAGTACCCGCTTCAGGACGTGCTCAACTCGATCGGGTTCGCCTACCTCAACAGCACCGCGGCCTACGCCGTGGCCTACGCGATTCACATCGGCGTACAGGAGATCGGCCTGTTCGGCCTGGACTTCAGCTACGCCAACAGCCACCAGGCCGAGAAGGGCCGCGGCTGCGTCGAGTTCCTGCTCGGCATCGCACACGCCCGCGGCATCCGGATCGGGTTCCCCGAGACCACCACGCTGATGGACGCGTGCGCACCGAACGACGAGCGGCTCTACGGCTACGACACGGTCCACGTCGACCTCGCAGGCGGCGGCGACGAACCGATCACCGTGGCGCTCCGCGAGCGTGAGACGATCGCGACGGCGGCCGAGATCGAGGCCCGCTACGACCACGCCCGGCCCACCGTGCCGGCCGAGATGCTCGCCAAGGCCGCGGGCTGACGACAGGAGATCTACATGGCGGCTGCGCAACTGATCGCGACCGGGGACACGGCGACGAGCTCGTCCGACCAGACGGTCGCCGATGGCTCGACGCTGACCGTGGCGCTCAAAGGCGTCACGGGGTCTCAGGCCCGCGTCCTGATCGAGCTGAAGGACGACGGCGGCACCTACAACGTGGTTGGCGAACTGAACTCGCTGCAGCCCGCCACTGTGATCGCGGCGCCCGGCGTCTACCGCCTCACCCGCGTCGCCGGCGCGACCTGCGGGGTCTACAGTGGGTAGCCCGCTCCGTCCGGTGCTGCGGCCTCTGTTGAGGAGCCCGCTGCGCGATCCGCTCACCACGGGACAGGGTGTGCGGGTGACCCCCACGTTGCGAAACGTGGCCACGCGGTGCGCGATTCCGAACGTTCTGAGCACGACACTCAAGTATGCGAACGCGCGCCGCGCGCACTACGCTCGGGACGCGATTGCGTCGTTGCAGATCGTCATCCCGAATTTCTACGTCAAGGCGACTGCCGCGACCGGAGAGGCTGGGACCGGCGGCACCGCGACCGTGTCGGCGAGCATCGAGTATCCGCTCGGAACGCGCACACAGGTGCTGTTCTCCGGGGTCGCGACAGGTTCGATCCCGAACAACAGTTACATCGTTTCCGACGCGGTTGCTGTGTCGATTCCGAAGGATGCTCTATTTTACGTCTGGCTGCATTGGGAGAATGCGTCTGGGTTCCCTTATAGGAATTACACCGGTAACAATCCTGGCGTGTTCGCGAGCGACGGCTACGAGTATTCGGCCTCGTCGCTCGCGGACAAGACGATGAGCGGGACGATCGCCAACAATTCTCCAACCAACACCAATGTATTCGGCTGCTGCGCGATTATTGCGATGTCGAAGCGGCCGGCGGTGCTGCTGATCGGCGATAGCCGATGCCTCGGTACGCGGGACTCCAATGTCGCAGGGTTCGGCGACCTCGGTGAGGTGGAGAAGAGCATCGGCCCGTCGCTCGCGGTTGCGAATTACGGAATTTCGTCGCTCACGGCGCAGGGGTGGAACAACTCGCACGCGAACCAAGTCGCGTTGGCCCAGTATTTTCAGAACATCGTCATTCAGATTGGGGTCAACGATCTGTACAGCGGCGCATCGGCCGCAACTCTCATCACCAGAAACACGACGATCGCCGGAAACTTCACGGGAAAACGCATTTTCTATACGACGATCCCGCCAGAGACGACGTCGACGGACAACTGGGCGACGGAAGTAAATCAGACGCCGGTGTCGGTTGAGAACGACACACAGCGGAAATCTTACAACGCCTCGGTTCGGGCCGGGTTGTCCGGAGCGTACGGCTATTTCGAAATCGCCGATGTGGTCGAAAGCGCACGGGATAGTGGCATATGGAAAGCTGGCTACACGCCTGATGGTGTGCACGAAAACGCAACGGCGACGGCCGCGATCAAGGCGAGCGGTAACATCAACGCGACGGTTTTCGCGGCTACCTGACCCACCCACACCCCAATCTCAGTTGTGCCCCATCGCGAGGCAAGATGAAACTCACCATCCTGAAACCCTTCCCCTACGCCGCAGACCACATCAACGCCGTGATGGTCGAGCCCGGAGAGGCCGAGATCGCGGACGACGTGGCTACCGGACTGATCGTCGAGGGCTACGCGCGCGACCCTGCCAAGCCGCAGCCGATCCCGATGCAGCAGGTGCCGGTCGACAAGCCGGCGGCGCCCGCCGCCGAGAAGCGCAAGGCCTGACCATGCTCGTCGTCACCACCGCGGCGGCCCGGACCGATCTCACGACGCTGGAGCGGGTCAAATCCGACCTCCGGATCGAGGGCTCGGCCGAGGACGCCTACCTCCGCGGCCAGATCGCGGTGGCGACCGACCTGATCACGCGGCACCTCGGCGTTGTGCCGGCCGGCCGGTCCCGCACGCTCGGGCGCGAGACCTTGGTCGAGACGCTCCGCCCGGACCGCAGCCGCGAGCTCCTGCTCCTGTCGCGCACCCCCATCGTGTCGATCGCGTCGGTGGTCGAGGCTGACGAGACGGTGGACGCCGCGGAATACGAGATCGAGGACGCCGCGGCCGGTATGGTGCGCCGGCTCGACGCCGACGGCGATCCCGCGCTCTGGGCGACCGGCCGGATCGTGGTGACATACACGGCGGGGTGGCTGATGCCTGGCGATGCCAGCGCCGACCTGCCTGCCGCGATCGAGGCGGCCGCGATCGAGCTCGTCGGCTCGTTCCGCTCGGCGCGCGGCCGCGACCCGCTGGTGCGCTCCGAGAGCGTGCCGGGGCTCGGCGACACCTCGTATTGGATCCAGTCACCCATGGAGGCGGGCGAGCTGCCGCCGTCCGTCGCGACCAAGCTCGCCCCGTATCGGAGGATCGCGCTGTGATCAGCCCGCTCAACCTCGGCGACTCCGTCATCGGCGCAGCCACGGCGGCCGCGGGCGAGGTCATCACGTCTTCGGCCGACATCAACGGCGCGACGCAGGCCTACCTGGAGATCGAGGACGACGTCTCCGCGGTCCTGCTGTCGGTCAACTTCACGTACGGGTCTGGCGGGAGCACCCTGAAGGTCATCGTCGAGACCAGCGTCGACGGTGGCACGACCTGGACCGAGGTCTATCGCGCGGCCTTCACCACGGCGAGCGGCCAGCGCCTCGTCAACCTGTCGGCACTGACCCCGGTGAGCCCCTACACCCCGGCCGCGCTCAGCGACGATGCGGTCAAGGACGGCATCATCGGCCCGCGCTGGCGGGCTCGCAAGATCGTGAGCGGGACCTACGCGGGGAATTCGAGCCTGTCGGTTCGGATGGTGCCGCGGCGATGAGCCCGGAGGCGGCCCGCGCGATGTACGCGCGCCTGATGCAGGGCGGCCAGACCGTCACCATCAGGCGTCGGACCGGCGCCGGGTCGAACCCGCCAACCTTCGAGTTTGCGGTCCGCGGCCGGCATTCCGGCTTCGACCCGGCTTCGTTGGTCGGCGGCATCGTCCAGGGCGACAGTCAGGTGATCATCCTCGCGGAGGATCTTGCCGGCGTCGGGTTCGCACTACCGTTCCGGACGACCTATGACGCCGTGATTATCGACGGGCAAAGCTACAGCATCAAAGCGCCAGTGCCGCGCCGGGCGAGCGACGGGACGATCGTGGCGTACGAACTGCAAGTCACGGGTGGTGGGAAGTAATGGCTCACTCCCGCATCCTGACCCCAGCCCCACCGGTGCGGGTGTCGCCGGGGTCGAGGAAGACAACGCCGCCGCGTTCCAGGGCGCCCTGGATAGCGGCAAGGATCGTGGCGCGGACCGGCGGGACGTCGTCGGTCTGCTCGGTACGGGAAACGGTGGCGTAGGAGACCGACGCGGCCTCGGCGAGCTGGGATGATGTCCACCCCAACAACGCCCGTGCCGCCCGAATTTGCTTCCCCGTGAGCATCGCGGGCGGCTTGTACAGCGCGGCGTGGTGCCGGACAACAGCGGAATTCCTCGGCATTTCTCGGCCTTTCTCGGCAGAAGTGCGACGTTACGTAAAAAATGCGCTTGCAACGTAGCTGAAAGGCGATATCTTGTCACTACCGAGCACGATCGCTCATCAGCACGTCGAGGGTAGAGCGCAGATGCAAACCACTATGGCTGCAGCCATGAAGAGCACACCGGCCGGCCGGCTGATGGTCGCCGACGTCAATCTCCGGATCGCGGTCGAGAACGCGCTTCGCGCGCGCCGCGGCAGCGTCGATCAGGCGCTCGACCTGTTCCTGCGCACCAACGGGCGCGAGGCGCTCCACGATTATTTCGAGCTTGTCGCCGCCGACATGGCCGGCGCTGCTCTGCCGGGCGGGGGCCATATGTCGATTGGCTCCCAAAGAACTCGTGCCCTCGCCCGGCGACCGAATGACGACGACGCTGGCCAATGTTTCGGTGCCAACCACTCGGCGAGTGCCGGCGCGTCGTCACCCTCTGACGGACGGACCGACCATACCTGCGGTGTAGCCCACGTTGCGCCTGTCGGTTCTCCGTCTCTCTCTGACGGCGGTGCGGGCCAGCTCCGCATTGGCGCCCATTCACCTCGTGCCCGCGCCCCGTCACCCCTTCGCGAGCGGGCGGACCAAAGCCGCATTGTCACCCAGTCGCCGGGTGTCCGCCCCGCTCGCGATCCCTCTCCGACCCAACTTCGCGCCGTCGACGCGGTGAAGGGCGCCGCCGCAGATGCGATCTGGCGGGTGAAGAAGACCAGTGACGGCCGCGCGTGGGGCGAGATCGGGTATCACGAGCTGGCCGGGCTGGCGCGCGACGGCGGCATCGCCAAGGCGCTGATCGACCACATCGGCGCGGTCAACGACAAGCAACGGTTCGCGCCGCTCCCGACGCTGGTCTCGGCCGGCACATTCGAAACGCTCTGCCGCAACGCGGAGCGGGCCAATGTCTGAGGAGATCATCGCTCAGATCCGCGCGTGGCACCGGGAGCGGTGTTATGCCATGGAGCAGCGCAAGCGTTCCAACGCCGCGCTCGGCGCCTACCTGCGGACCGCGCTGGGCTGGCGCAAGGACGCGCCGGCCGAAGAGCGGAAGGCGATCGAGGCGTTGGCCAAAGATCTGATCATCTGCGGCAAGCTGGGTGCCAAGGCCGCGGCACTGAAGACGCCGAAGCAGAACCATCATGAACTGGCCGGGTCACCAGAGTACAAGCGGTTCGCCAAGATCATCAGCGCCTCGATCAAGGCGCGAGCGCCGTGGGACGCGATCGAGTCCGAGTCGGTTAAAGCTTTGGAGGTTCTTGCCGAGCAGTTGCCCGTGTGGGCGGCGTTCGGCGCAGAGATTCGCGGATTCGGTCTGAAGTCGCTGGCGACGATCGTCGGAGAGGCCGGTGACCTGTCGAACTACGCCACGGTCGCGAAGCTGTGGAAGCGGATGGGCGTCGGGGTCGTCAACGGCAAGCGGCAAGGTGGCCTCGCCAAGTCGGCCAGCAAGGACGAGTGGATCGAGCACGGCTACAACCGGCAGCGCCGGTCGCGCATGTGGAACGTCGGCAAGGCGCTGATCTATGCCGGCGGCGAGTACGCGGACCTGTATCGCGCACGGAAGGAAGTCGAGCGGCAGAAGGCGGCCGACGAAGGGCTGACCGTCGCGCCGGCCGGGTCGATCCCAAAGAAACGGGCGGCTGAGTTCCGCTCGCTCGGACACATCGAAAAGCGCGCTCAGCGCGTGATGGAGAAAGAGCTTCTGAAACGCCTGTGGAAGGCGTGGCGGCGGGCCAGCATCCAGGTGAACCCCGAGGAGAGAATGCCCGCCTCCGAAATTCTGATCGCGGCCGAATAGCCGCGCGCGGCGGACCATTGCTGAATTGCAAACCACTGGTGCGGTGTCCGCCGCACTAATTCGGCGAAAGCCGAACGCCAGACCAAATCACCTTTGAATCCCAGAGACCGAGTGTCTGGCAAGCGGGTCGCAGCGATGCGGCCCGCGCACCTATGGAAGGTAGGCAATGGCGCTGTCGGCCAAGATCGAGGCACTCGACCGCGACGTTGAACTGATCATTCAGTCCGACCTCTCGCCGGCGGCGCGCAGCCGCGTGCTGGCGCAGTTCGCACGGGAGCAGATCGGGATCGCGAGCGAGCAGAACCGCCGCGCTCTGGGCTCTGTCCCGCCGTTCACGACGTTCGTTGACGGGTCGGAAAGTGCCGCACTCGATCGGGTTCGCCCGGATGGCGTGATCTCGGTCGAGTACGAGTTGTTCGTCGATGTCCTGCGCTTCATCGCCGACGAGTTGGTCAAGACCTCGCCGAAACTCACCGGCCGCTACTCGAAGAGCCACATCCTGATGGCCGATGGCGACGAGATCGAGCTGACGGACGACCTGCCGGACGCTGCCGAGTTTGCGTTCGTGTCGACGATGCCGTACAGCCGAAAACTTGAAAAAGGCTTGTCGCGGCAAGCACCTGATGGAATTTACGAAGTGCTCGCCGCCAAGGCCAAGCGCAGGTTCTCCAACATCGCCACAATCCGCTTCGGCTTCCGATCGGTGCTCGGCGCCTCGGCGCTGAACACCTGGGCAGGCCGGACCCGCATGCGGCCGAACCGCACCAACAAGCAGTCGGCCCGCGCGTTCGGCGACTGGCTCCGCCGGCAGCCGGCTATCGTCGTCACGTTCAGGAACCGATAGCAGCATGGCCGCCGACGCCGTTTACGACGCGATCCGGGCCTACCTGGAGGGCACCGAGAGCACGCCGCCGGCGTGGACCGCGACCCGGATCCGCTGGGAAAACGAGGACTTCGTCAAGCCCGAGCCGCCGTCGCCGTGGATCGCTGTGGCACTCACCGGCGTGGTCTACGGCCAGCAAAGCATCGGCGCCGCGACTCAGGCGGATAACCGCTGGGACGAGGACGGGACGCTGTGGATCTCGGTGTTCGCCCCGGTCGGCCAGGGCGTGAGCGAGATCCGCGCGCTGTGCAAGCAGCTCGCGGACCTGTTCCGCGGGACGACTCTGCTCGGTGGTGCTTTGGAGTTTATGGACGCCGCGATCGGCACGAATGGGCCGGCTGCGGAAGAGGGGAATTGGTTCGAGCTGCTGGTCGCGATTGACTGGCGACGAATGGAGGCGTGATCACTTCGTCTTCATGAACGCTTCGACGGCCTCGGCCAGTGCAACAAGATCGACCTTCCCGTCGATCCCAAATTCGCGCGGGTCGTCGCAGTCGTACAGGTACGGGCCACCGCTGAACAGTGGGCCTGATTGCCGTTCAAGCTCGGCGATGATCGCGTCGAGGAGTGTCATTTCGGCCTCCTGTGAGGCGGAGAGAGTACCAAAATCCGGCCGCTTCGGCGAGCCGTAACGCCCTAACTGGCGCCTTGGGCAAGCGTCATCCGCGCCGTCGTGAGACGCCGCAACACCGCCGCCGTCGTGATGACGCCGGCTTCCTCCCTTTGATGGAGCCCAAACTATGACGTCGAGCAATCGTACGAGGGTGGCCGTCTGTCGTGAGTCGACGGTCGGGACGACGCCCAACACCCCGCGCATGCGCACGATGCGCATCACCGGCGAGTCGCTGTCGTTCACGCCGGAGTACGTCGACAGCGACGAGGTCCGCTCGGACCGCATGCTCGGCGACCCGATCAAGGTGATGCAGGCCAGCCAGGGCGGGCTCAATTTCGAGCTGAGCTACCCGGAGGACAACACCCCGTTGTCCGAGGTGATCCGGTCGGCGCTGTTCGCCACCTGGACCAACACGCCGACCTTCGACAACGACGGCACAGCCGACAGCGTGTGCACCCAGGTCACGGACTCCACCGACACCTTCACGGTCGCGTCGGGCGGCGCCGCGGCCGTCGCCGGACATCTGATCCGGACGACGGGGTTCACCAACGCGGCGAACAACGGGATCTTCAAGGTCGGGTCATCGACCGGGACGACCATCGTGGTCGCTGGCACGCCCACGCTCACCGACGAGGCGGCCCCGCCCGCCGCCGCGAAGATCAAGGTGGTCGGGTTCCAGGGCGCGTCCGGCGACATCACGGCGACCAGCACCGGGCTCGGATCGACGCTGCTCGATTTCACGACGCTCGGCCTCGCGGTCGGCCAGTGGATCAAGATCGGCGGCACAGCGACGGGCGACAAGTTCGCGACGGCTGCGTGCAACGGCTTCGCCCGCGTCACCGCGATCGCGGCACACGCCCTGACCTGTGACAACCTGCCGAGCGGATGGACCACGGATTCCGGCGCCTCGAAGACGATCAAGGTCTGGTTCGGCGACCAGATCAAAAACGGAACCACCGTCTCGTCGATGACGATCGAGAAGGGGTTCATGGGCCAGACCACGCCGACCTACATCTACAACACAGGCATGGTCGCCAACACGCTGGAACTGACGTTCCAGAGCCGGCAGAAGATCACGGGCTCGGTGAACTTCATGGGCATGGGCGGCGGACAGGACACAACGTCGCTCGATTCATCGCCCGACGCCGAGACGACGAATTCCGTGATGGCCTGCCACGCCAACGTCGGCCGGCTCGCCGAGAACGGGTCGACCCTCACCGATCCGAACTGGGCGCGCTCGTTCTCGCTCAACGTCAACAACAACATCGAGATGAAGGACGCCGTCGACTCGACGTCGCCGGTCGGGCACCGCGAGGGCGAGTGCACCGTGACCGGCAACATCACGACGTACTTCGGCTCGAACTCGCTGCTGGCCAAGCTCTACGCGGGCACCGCGACCAGCATCAACGTCAGGGCCGCAAAGGACAGCCAAGCCATCATCCTCCAGGTGCCGCGCGCCACGCTGCGCTCTGGCGTCCCGGCAGCGGGCGGGAAGAACCAGAACGTGGAGCTGTCGAGCGATTTCCAGGCGTCGAAGGACACGCTCACGTCGGCGCACGTCATCATCGACCGCATTCCCTACTACGAGTGACCCGTTCCGCGGCCCGAACGCCGCGGCCCCGCTTCGTGGTGGTCTCCTCCCACGAAGACCCTGCGCGCAGAGGCGGGCGGCGGGTTCGGCCGCCGTCCGCCACCTCCCGAACGAGGACAAAATGGCGACACACGAACAAAGGCGCGTCGCTCGTCGAATGGTCGACGCAATCGCCGAAGTGAACGCTGCGCTGGCTGAGGCGGCGAGCGTCGATCTGCATGTGGAATTCACGCCTGCTGTGGTCGGCCGCATCTCCGGGATCAAGCTCACGTGTTGCGAATCCCGCGAGCGCGTCGACCCGCTTCCCCCTTCCGAACACGGTGACGACTGATGGACCTCTCCCAGATCAAGACCAACTCGGCCCTCATCGAGCAGGGCGAGTGGATCGGCGACCTCCCCGAACTCGGCGACGTCGCGTTCCGGGTCCGCGGGCTCGGCAACGCTGACTATCGCGCCCTGCAGCACAAGCTGATCAACGAGATCCCGGCGCGTCTGCGCCGCAAGGGGCTCGGCGCCGACGACCAGGACCGGATCCAGACCGAGTGCCTGATCGAGACCGTGCTCACCGACTGGCGCGGCCTCACCTCCGGCGGCGCGCCGCTCCCCTATAGCCGCGAGAAGGCCCGCGAGCTGCTGACCGATCCCGACTTCCGCCGTCTGCGTGACGCCGTGTTCGCCGCGGCGTCGATGGTCGGCGAGGACGTGGCGGCGGCCGACGAGGCGCTGGAAAAAAACTCCGAGACGTCTTCCGCTGGCGCCTGACGCACCAGGCCGGCGCGGTCCTGCTCGCGGACTGCGCCGCGGAAGGCGACGAAGAAGCGGCCCGGGCCTTGGAGCAGATCCCGGACGAGCCCGAGCCGCTCCCCGGCGCCGAGCTCTATCTCTCAGCGTTCCACGACCTCTCCGGAGATCGACAGTACGGCGCGATGGGCGGGGCCGGTCCGATCCCATGGCTCGCGCTCGACCGATGGGCCGGGCGCGCCGGGCTCGACGGCGACGACTTCGACCGGTTGGTCCGCATGGTCCGGGCGGTCGACGCAGAGTGGCTCGCCGATCAGGCAGAGCGGGCCGAGGCGGAACGGCAGCGGCAGAAGCGGGACTAAGGCGACATGGAACTGAACGCGGTCAGGACGTTGCGGGTGGTCGGCCGGTCCGAAGGCGTGGACCGCGTCGCCTCGGACTTGCGGGATGTCGCAGATGCGCAACAGGCCGTCGCGGTGTCGTCGGACACCATGACGCGCCGGCAGACCTCGGCGGCGCGGTCGTTTGCGGCGATGAACGCGCAGGTCGACCCGGCGGTAAAGGCTCAGCAGGCATTCGAGCGCGCGCAGCGCATTGCCGACCGGGCGCTACAACAGGCAGTCATCACGCAGAACGAGCACGCGCGCGTGATGGAGCAGGCGCGCCGCCGTTATCTCGACATCGTGCCGGCGAACGAAAATCTCGCTCGCTCGACCGGACTTGCCGCGCACGAGATGACCAATCTCGGGCGACAGACCGCCGACGTGTTCACCATGTTGGCGATGGGCCAGTCGCCGTTCATGACGCTGGTCAGCCAGGGGCCGCAGGTCATCGACATCTTCAAGTCGACGAAGGGCTCGATGGCCGGATTCGGCCAGCAAATCGCAGCCCTCGTCACGCCTGCTCGGTTCGCGGCCGGCGCGGTTCTTGCGATCGGCACCGCGGCTGCGATGGCGGCGATGCAGTACGCCGACGCGCAGCGCGAGATGAAGATGGCGCTACTCGGCGCCGGCAGTGCGTCGGGGGCGACCGTGTCGGAACTCAACGACATCGCCACCACGCGCTCCGGTCTCACCGGCTACTCGATATCCGAGGCGCGTGCGCTCGCGACCGAACTCGTCAAGACGGGGAAGATCGGTTCGGCAGCGATCGGCGAAATCGTGTCGATCGGCCACGGGCTCGAAAAGTTCCTCGGCGTCTCCGGCCCGGAAGCGGCCAAGATGATGGCCGAGTCGTTCGCTGATCCGGTCAAGGGCGCGCAGTCGCTGAACGAGCGCATCGGATTCCTTGACGCCAAGACCCTGCACTACATCCAGACGCTGACGGAACAGGGCGACCGGCAGCGGGCGATCGCGACGCTCACCGACGCGCTCAGGCCGAAGATCGAGGCGGCAGAGGCGAGCACGTCGAAGTGGGCGCGGGCATGGAACGCCGTCGCGAATGCCGCCCCCGATGCGTATGACGCGATGGGGCGCGGCGTCGATCGCATCGTCTCCGGCCCGTCGACGCAAGAGCAGATCAGCCTCAAGACGATCGAAATGCTCGACGTGCAGCGTCGCGCGATGGAGATGGCGCGCAACCCGGCCTCCAGCTTCTTCATGTCGAAGGACCCGGCAGCCGGAGCGCAAGCGCGTGTCGCGCAGCTGCAGGCCGAGATTGACGCTCTCCTGAAAGTCGCCGAGGCGGAGCGCAAGGCGTCGGAGGAGAGCCAGTCGCGGGCGCGGTCGCTGTCCGTGCAACCGATCATCAGCGCGCTGACCCAGGAGGTGCAGCAGCGCGAGGAGTTGGAAAACAAGATCAAGGCTCTCGCGACGGCGATGGCGGATCCGAGGTTCGCCGAGTTCACCAAGAACATCGATCAGGCCGCGCTTGCCATGCAGCGTGCGCAGGGCGCTGTGGACACGCTGCTGTCTCCGATGGAGCGCGTGGCCGCGCAGACGAGGCTCGGCATCGACACGGCCAACGCGCGCGGCCCGAACGCGCAGGCCAACATCGCGGCGCGCCAGAAGGCGCTCGAACTCGCCGGGCAAGAGCTGACGACCGCCGAGCGCGCGGCTCAGATCGAGGGCGCGCGGCTCGTGTCGCTGGAGCAGTCGAATCGCGCCATCGCGGATGCGGTCAACGCCAGGACGCTGTCTGCTCAGCAGAGCGTGGAAACCGCGCGGCTTGAACTCGACCTCGTCGGCAAATCGGCAGCAGAGCAAGAGAAGATGCGTGGAGCCTTGCAGATCAGGCATCAGCTTGAGCAAGAGGCGCTGCAGACCTACGGGAATAGAGACGCCTACGACAAGGCTCACCTCGCGTCTCTGCTCCGGCAGAACGAGGCCACCGCGGAGTACAAGCGGCAGACCGCTGTTGCCCAGATCAACGACCAAATCAGGTTTGACCGCGAGACCGCGTTTCTGTCGTCGGAAGACGTCCAGATCGCGCAACAGCTCAAGTCGATCTACCCCGACGTCGCGGCGGCTCTGAACAGCTCCGAGGCCGCGGCGATCCGATTCAACAATTCCATGAAGTCGATCGGCGATGCGGGGCGCGAGGCGTTCGGATCGATCGCGCAGGCGATGGCGGATGGTAAGATCACGGCCGACGAGTTCTCATCGGTCCTGACGTCGCTCCAGTCTCGCCTGATCCAGATGGCAGCCAACAAGGTGTGGGACGGAATTTTCGGGACAGCCGCCGGTGCAGCTACAGGCGGCGCGGCGGGAGGCGGCATGTTCTCGTGGATCTCTGGCCTGTTCGGCTCGGCCAACGGCAACGTGTTCGCCGGCGGCAACATCATCCCGTTCGAACGCGGCGGCATCGTCGACAGGATGCAATATTTCCCGCTCGCGAACGGCGGGATCGCGTCGATTGCCGAAGGCAATAAGCCCGAGGTCGTGATGCCGTTGCGACGCACGCCGGACGGCCGGATGGGTGTGGCTGCGACGGGTGTGGGGGGTGGCGGGTCAACGAACTTTACATTCAACGTCGTCAACAACTCGTCGGCGCAGGTCCGCGTCGAGGAGGAGTCGGACGGCCGCGGCGGCCGCAAGCCACGCATCGTGATCGACGAGATGGTCGCCGGGTCGATGCGCCCGGGCGGCGCCGGGAACCGGTCGGTGCTCGGCGCGCTCGGCGCACGCCAGCGGCCGCGGCGAATGGGGGCCTGATCATGGCGGTCGCGGTCTGGCCGGGCGAACTCCCGGAGTACGTGCTGGTCGACGGGTTCTCGCTGACGCAGCCGGACGGCCGGCTGCGCACACCGACCGACACCGGGCCTGGCAAGACGCGCCTCAAGAACAGCGCGGCGATGACGCCAGTCGCGGCGCAGGTTTACCTCAAAGGGCCGAACGACATGGCCAGGTTCCGCCGGTTCTGGGCCGAGGATCTGGCCGGCGGCGTGCTGCCTTTCGTGGTCCGCGATCCGCGTCACGATGGTGCGCTGCTCGGCGACGAGGACGGGCTCGTCCTGGCCGACGAGGACGGCGCGCCGATCGAGGTCTCGGCCTATTGGCTGGCCGAGTTCGACGCGGCGCCGGCCGAGTCGCAGGTCGCGGGCTACTTCTCGCGGCTGTCGTTCACGTTGCTCGTGTTCCCGGGGTGATGGTGAGCCTTCAGCTCGTGGGCGAGCGGGGCGGGCGCACGGGGCTGTGCGGCGTGACCGGGGCGGAACGCTGCGCCGGGACGAGGCGGGCCGCCACAGGATTCGGCGTGTGGTCGAGCATTGCGCCGGAGTTGCCGTCGGCGAGCGCGCCGATCACGCCGCCGACGATGATGTTGCCGGCGCCCGCGACCGCACCGCCGGCGCCGACCTCGGACTTCACGGCGATGGTCTGCGGCTCGAATCCGGACTTCTCGAACGTGACGCTGAATTCGAACTTTCGCGGCAGCGGCATCTCGCACGGCGTGACGCAGGACAGGCCGTTCGAGAGCCGCGCCAGCGCGCCCTCCGGCTCAGACACGAACCGCACCTGTTCGTCGGTGCCACGAACCATGGTGGCGCAGCCGGCGCACATCAGCGCGGCCAGCATGACTGGCAATACACGCATGATCCCCTCCCGTGTAGACGCTGGACGCTACGACCGGCGCGAGCGCGGCACAATCGGGAGGCGGTAGCCCGTGCCGAATGAGATCCCGAGTGTTGTAAAACAGCAACTAAACGCCGAGCGGTCGACGACCGACTACGCCGTGCTGGTGACGATCGACGACGACACGCTTTCGGCGCCGCTCCGGTACACCGACAAGGCGGTGACGCGGCTGTCGAGCGACCCGATCCGCTACGGTCTGGTGTCGGCCGGCGAGACCTACGTGCACGCGCTGCTCGGCAGCGTGCTCCCGGACGACACGAGCGAAAACGCGCAGTCGACGACGATCACCATCGACAACGTCGTCGAGGACGTGTGGTCGTCGATCCGCGGGTTGACCGCCGACGCCACGGTCTCGGTCGCGCTGGTGATGATCGCCATGCCGGACGAGCAGTTCCTCGCCTACACCGGACTGCGGGTCGTGGACCGCTCGGTCAAGTACGAGGCGATCACGCTCGAAGTGTCCCGCCACGCCAACCGCTCGGGCGCTGCCGATCTGCTCTACCCGCTCAGCGGGGAACGGCAGACGAAGCGCAAGGCGCCGGGGCTTTTTAGGTGAGAGGCCCCGCGGCTTCGCGTCTCGGCCACGCGGTCCACCGAGACGGGCTCCGTACTGCCGCAATGAGCGCGCGCGAAGCCGCGAGACGACCCACCAATACAACAACGGCGAGCTGAATGAAACCCCCACCCGATCGTAAGGCGCCGGGGTTTTTTCGCTGAAGGAGAGTCACTATGGATCGTCGATCGTTCTTCCGGTTCGTCGGACTGGCGGCGCCGGCTGCGGCAACAGCACTGCTGCCGCAGCGAGGGTATGCGACGGGTGGCGTCGTAGGTCCGGGTGTGCGCCCGTTTATCCCAGGTGCCGGGCGGATTTGCGAGGCCGGGCCCGAGGCCGTGATGCCGCTGCGGATGACGATCGAGAACCGCGTCGGCGCGGCGATCATCATCTCAGCGATCGGCGGCAAGCGTGAAGCCGGTCACTGATCGCCACTGGTCGGCCGCGTGGCTCGGCATCCCGTACCTGGAGGCCGGGCTCACGCGGGCCGGCGCCTCGTGCTGGGGTCTGGTCCGGCTCGTCTACGACCACGAGCTCGGCATTACGCTGCCGAGCTATGCTGGCGCGCCGTGCGAGGCGGAGCGGGCCGAGATCGCCGGGGCGCTCGCCGGTGACGCTGCGGCCTGGCCGTGGCGCGAGGTGCCCGTGGACCGGGCCGAGCCGTTCGATCTGATGCTGTTCCGCTACGGCCTGACCGAGTCCCACGTCGGGCTGGTCGCATGGCCCGGGCATCACCTGCACGTCATGACCGGCATCACCAGCCGGATCGAGGCCTACCGTCGCGCGCCGTGGGACGGGCTGGTGTCGCGAGTGCTGAGGCACGTGAATGTCGGCTGATCTCCTCACCACGACGCGGCCGGCGCCGTTGCCTGACCTCGGGCTGGTGCGCGCCCGCGTGCTGCCCGACTTCGGGCCATCCGATCGCGCCGTCGACTGGGTGGCGCCACTCGGCGCCAGCGTGCTCGACATGGTGCTCGGCACGCTGCCCGGCCTGCCGCCGGCGATGTACGACCGGTTGCGGGTCACGATCGGCGAGCACGTGATCCCGGTCGAGCGCTGGGGCCGGGTGCGGCCGCGGCCCGGCGTCGTCGTGCTGATCCGGGCGATGCCGGGGGCGACGGACTATTTCCGCTCGGCGCTGTTCCTGGCTGTGGCCGTCGCGTCGATCGCGACCGGTCAGTTCTACGGCGTGGCGGCCGCAAACGCTGCCCTAGGCGCTGCCGGATTGACTGGTTTCACGGCGACGGCTGCGACCGTGAACCTTGCGACGTCGTTGATTTCCGCCACCGCGTTGTTCGGCGGAACTTTGTTGGTCAACGCGCTCGTTCCGGTCCGCGGCGCGGATCAGTCGAAGGACGACCGCGCCGTCTACTCGATCAACGGATTCCAAAACAGGCCGAATGCCAATGGGCCGGTTCCGCAATTGTGGGGTCGCGTGCGCGTTGCGCCGCCCTACGCCATGTTGCCCTACGGCGAGGTGGTCGGGCGGCAGCGCTGGATCCGTGCCGCCTTCCTGCTCGGTCAAGGCCGGATGGATTTATCGGCTGCTGCGCCGGCGATCGGCACCACGGCGCTGTCGAAAATCGACTCCGGCGACTATCAGATCACGTTGCGTGAGGGCACAACAGGCGACGATCAGCTCGTCTACTGCACATCTCAGGTGATCGAAGAGAATCTCAACATTCAGGTTCGGTACGACGAGGGGGCGCAGATTCGAACGACCGCGACCGAGGTCACGGCAGTCGAAGTCGAGATCTTCTTTCCGGGCGGGTTGTTTCACGTCAAGAACGACGGTTCCTACATTGCGTGGACCGCAACCGCCGTCGTCGAGACGCGCGAGGTGGGCGCAACAGAATGGAATACGCTCGGAACGGTCTCGGCTACGGCAATGGAGCGTCGGCCGTTCTGGGCAGCGCAATATTTTGCGCTCCCGTCGCGTGGTACGTATGAAATCAAGGTGACGCGCTACGCCGTCGACGATGGGTCGTCGTCGCAACAGACGGCGTGGTCGTGGTCCGCGCTGCGCTCGTTCCGACCGGAATATCCGCTCGCCTTCGACGCGCCGATGGCGGTGGCCGAGCTGCGCATGCGCGCCTCAGGCCGGCTGAACGGCACCCTCGACAATTTCAACCTGCTCGCGACCCGCATCGTCCCAGACTGGACCGGCAGTGCGTGGGTGACGCAGGCGACCCGCAACCCGGCCTCGATCGCGCGCGCCGCGCTGCAAGGACCGCAAAACGTCTGGCCGGAACCGGACGAGGCACTCGATCTCGATGCATTCCAGGACTGGGCCGAGTTCTGCGACAGCGAAGGTCTGGAGTTCAACGCCTACCAGGTCGACGAGATCACGCGGGACGATTTCCTCACCGACGTCGCCTCTGCGGGCCGCGCCATCGTGATCCGGCGCGGCTCGGTCTGGACGGTCTCGATCGACCGTGAAAGGACGACCTTCTACGACCTGATCAGCCCGCGCAACTCGTGGGACTTGACCGAGACCGACACACCGCCGAATTTCCCCGATGCCTTCGCGATCGACTTTCTGGACGAGACCAACAACTACGCGCCGAGCCGTCGCGTGGTGCGCTGGCCCGGCTTCGTCGGCGATCCTGTCGTGATCGAAGAATTGCGGTTGCCAGGTAAGACGCACCCCGACGAGATCTGGATCGAGGCGCGGCGACGGCAATACGAGGCAATCTATCGGCGCCGGTCGTGGACCGTGTCGCAGGATGCAGAGCACCTGATCCTGACCCGCGGCGACGCCGCTATCCTGGTGCATCCGGTGATCGACCGGAGGCAGACCGGCGGGCGTGTCATTGGCGTCGACTCCGGCGTCGTCTATGTCGACGAAGTGGTGTCGGTCGAGGCCGGGCTCGTTTATCGCGTTGCGTTCCGGGCCGCAAACGGCACCATCACGGATCGGCTGCTCTCGACGCCGGATACAGGGGAGACGCGGCGGCTGGTGCTGGCCGACGCCGGCACGGATCCGGCGGTTGGTGACCTCGCCACGGTCTACACCACGGCCTCGCCGGCGATCGAGGTCATCGTCCAGAAGATCGAGCGCGGCGACAATCACACGGCCGTGCTGACGCTGGTCCCGCACGCGCCGGAGATTTTCACGTCGACCGCGGCCGAGGTGCCGCCAGCGTGGGATCCGGCGATCGGAGACACGATCGGCGATTCGCTGATCCCAGCGCCGGCGACGCCTGTGATCACGTCGATGGTCTCGACCGTCGATGAAATCTCCTGGTTCTTCTCGGCAGGCGACGCGACCCCGGTGCTGCAGTATCAGCTCCGCCACCGCGAGCAGGGGACCAGCACTTGGACGACTGCGACGGCGCTCGGCGGTTCCGACTCCATCACGCTCGACAGCTCACCATACGGCTCTGCCGACGTCGTCGAGTTCGCGATCCGCGCCGTCGGCGTCAACAGCCTCACGTCGAGCTGGTCGGCGACCTACGAGCACACCGTCCCCGGCACCACCTTCGCAGAGGCATGACATGACTGATCCGATTCGATTGCCGAACAAGCCCATCGGCTCCGTGCCAGCGTTCACGATCGGACTGCAGGACGAGGGCGGCGGAAACTACAGCGTCAAGAAATTCCCATCGCTCACCACCAATCCCGGGCTCACCTATTCATCCCGCGCAGCACTGTACGCCGCCACGAAGCCGGCGAACACGCAAGCCTGGGTCAATGGCGACAGCATCCCGGCCTACAACGGAGTGTACGAGAGCACTGGATCGGGGTGGGTGCGAAAGAGCGACCTCCCGATCCCGTTCATCATCGCCGTGGACGCCGGAGCCGGCACGCCGAACGCCATCCTCGCGACGGCTGCCTACCCGATCGGCGAAAGCAACCTCGTGCTGCTCAACATCTACGAGACGAACACGGGGTCGCCTGTGACGGTGTCCTTTGACGGCGGCGGCACGACACTCACGATCAAGACCAATACGGGCAACGACGTCGCAACCGGTGGACTGGTCGCCGGCATGCACGTGCTCGGAAAGCAAGTCGGCGCGACGTTCCGGATCGTCACCGATCAAGTGTCCGCCGCGATCATAGCGTCGGCAGAAGCAGCGGAGGCGGCTGCGGTCGCAGCCAGAGATGCCGCGGTCGCGGCAGCGAGCGAGGCAGTCGCCGCGACGAAGTTCGACCCCCTTCTTTCCATCCAGATTCACGGCTGACAGGAGAGCATGATGTCGACGACGGCCAATTACGCATCGACCCCGCGGTGTGGTGCCGCTCAAGTCTCAGCGGCCAATACCAATCTCGACGGATCCGGGACGGTCGTCATGATCCTGACGGCAGGGTCATCGGGAAGCAGGATCGACAGAATCGACATCAAGGCCGTGGTGACGACGTCGGCAGGTATGATTCGACTGTTCGTGCACGACGGTACGAATTACAGGCTGTGGAAAGAGGTCCCCGTTTCTGCGGTGGAGAAGTCCGCGTCGGTCCCGGCATTCGGAACCACCATCGACATGTCGCACCAACCGCTCGTTCTTCCGTCGGGCTACTCGCTTCGTGCCGCGACCGAAAAGGCCGAGGCTTTCAACATCATCGCGACGGGCGGAGACTTCTGATGCACGCGGGACTATATGGTCGTATCGACAGGCTGCGGGCTCCGGCGTCGCCTCCGATCATTCGCAACCGGTTCGACCCGATCTATGCACATCGGGATTTCGGAATCGGAAACGGAAACGGTGCCGAGCCGGAGGATGCGGCGTTACAGAAGCTCTTCGACGACGGCGCAGGCCGGGTGATCGTGTTCGAAGGGCCTCTGTTGACGGTGTTCCACACTCGTCCTCTGTATGTGAGATCGAACACCCGGATCATCGGTAACGGCGCGACGATCAAGGCTCACCCCGTCGCGGATATCAATTGCACCGGCATCCATCTGACGTCGGAAACTTGGCTTGGTTCCGGCCCATCCAACGTCATAATTCAAGATTTGCGATATGACGGTAACGCGGTTTCACGTCGCGCTGCCGGCGTTCTGCTGCCATATCTCGGTGTCGGACAATTCGGGCAGGCGGCTGCATTCTACCTCATCAACGCCGAGAACTGCATCATCGACGCATGTTCGGTGATAAATGCCGTTTCTGATTGTTTTTATATGGGTGGCACTGTATCAGACGGCAGTTCCACCAATTCCCATTTTCGCAACTGCTATGCGAAGAATAGCAGCAGAAACGGTTTTTCGTTTGTCGGTACGCAAAATTGCACAGCGTCCGGGTGCGTGTCCAAGGACCACAATTACGGAAATAGCAATAGCAATATATCGTGCGGGTTCGATGTCGAGCCGGACGGCGCGGCGACGGCTAACTACGGCTTGATCTTGTCCGGATGCATTGCGACAGATTGCACGACGGCTGGTTTTGCATGTAACAATTCTGCTTATAATTATTCTGTTACATGGGCGTATCCTTACACAAGGTCGTGCGCGGTAGGATTTCATCGTGCCAGCGCTGGCGGAACAAAGATATTCGCTGCTCAATACAATTTCAACACTACGAACTTTGATGGCATCACGGAAAAGATTTCAGGCTTCTGAACGTCCGCGCTGGTGACAAGCTGAAACCCGCGCCCGGCCGGCTGCCGGGCGATCCCCTGAATCAACGGAGAACCGCCATGCCGACCTGGCGTGTCGCGCGCGCGTTGCTCGCGCTGCGTGACCAAATCGACGCCGCGCGCCCGCGGCGGAACAAGAGCCACGACGGGACGATCGGAGACACGTCGCACGCGGCGCGCGCGAGCGACCACAATCCGAACGCGGCCGGCGTCGTCACGGCGATTGACATCACCCACGACCCGTCCGGCGGCGTCGACACCTACGCGCTCGCCGACTGGCTGCGGAAGCGGCGCGACCCGCGCATCAAATACCTGATCTCGAACGGCCGGATCTGCTCGTCCACGGTCTCGCCCTGGACGTGGCGGCCGTACAGCGGCTCGAGCAAGCACGACAAGCACCTGCACATCTCCGTGTCGGCCGACCCGGCGCGCTACGACGATCCGGCGCCGTGGGACCTGTCGATCGGCGCCGCGGCCCCGGCCCGGCCGGCTGCCGCCGCCGACATCCGGTCTCGCATGGGCAAGGCGATCCTTGACTTCGAGGCGCGGCGCGACGCCAAGGGCCGCCTCGCCGTCTACCGGCTGCCTGCCGGCGACGGCGGTGGAACCTACGAGGTGGCCGGCATTAACGACCGCTATCACCCGGCCGAGGCCGCCGCGCTCAAGGCGCTGATCGAGGCCGGTCGGCACGCCGAGGCCGAGCAACGCGCGATCGGCTACGTGCTCGCCTACACGTCCGGCGTCGCCGGCTGGCACCCGGACCCGGGCGTCGAGTTCTTCCTCCGCGACACGGCATTCAACCGGGGCCCGACCGGCGCCGCGCGGATCCTGCAGCGTGCGGTCCGCGTCACGCAGGACGGCGTCGTCGGTCAGACCACTCGGTCCGCCGCGGCCGCGATGCCGCCGGCGGCCCTCCTTGATGCGCTGCGCGCGGCCCGAGAGGGCTACGAGCGCGACGTGGTCGGCTACCGCGCGCAGTTCTGGCGCGGGCTCACCAACCGCTGGGACAACGCACTGACGACCGCCAAGGCGTTCTCGGCCGAGTCCGGGTCGGGCCGAGGCGCGGCCAGTGCGGCGGCCGGCACCGCGGCGGCTGGGGCGGCTGCGGGCGCCGCCGCCGGCGTCGAGCAGGGCTGGGGCGCCACGGAGTGGACGCTGTTCGCCTTCGCCGCGCTGTTCGTCATCGGCCTCGGCGTCATCGCCTGGCACGTCTGGCGGCAGCGCCGGCGCACGGCGGCCGCCATGCCGGCCGAGCCGGTGTCCACCGATCTCGACACCACGGAGGAGTAGTCCATGGACTGGAAAGACCTCGGGGGGCAGCTCGCGCGAGCCGGCGCCCCCATCATCGGCGGGGCGCTCGGCGGGCCGCTCGGTGGCATGCTGGGCGGCGTGGTCGGCAACGTGCTGGCCGACGCGCTCGGCACCGACGCAACCCCGGAGGCGGTCGGCAAGGCGATCGCCACGGCGACGCCGGCCGAAGTGGCAGAGAAGCTCGCGGCGGCCGACGCCGAGGCGCACGCCCGTTGGCCGGCTCTCGCCGAGATCGCCAAGGCCGAGCACGAGGCGCGGGCCCGCGGCATCGAATCCGTCAACGAGACGATCCGGGCCGAGGTGCAGGCGGCGGCCGCGCGGCCGGACGGCTGGTGGTCGTCCTGGCGGACGATCCTCGCCTACGAGCTCGCGGTCGAATGCCCGGTCTGGGCCGCCCTGATGATCTGGGCGACCGTGACGGGCCGTGTCGCCGACGTGGTCGCGCTGTCCGGCCTGCTCACCACTTGGTGGGGCGCCCGCTTCGGCCTGCTCGGCGTGCACGTCTGGACCGGCTCGCACGAGCGCCTCACCGCCATCACGGGCCAGCCGGCGCCGTCCGTCGTGGGCGAGATCGTCAAAGCCGTGAAGGGCAAGAGGTGACACCATGATCTGGATGTTCGCCGCCGTCTCCATCTACCTGATGATCGGCTGCATGGTCGCAGTCCTGATAAGCCGCAGCTCCTGTCCGCACGGTGCGGCGTGGTCAGTCATTCTATGGCCGCTGTGGCTGTTCCCGCGATCTAGCTGAGAGAGAGCATGATCAAGATCGATACACTCATGCGCCCCGGCCAGCACGTCCCGGGCGTCACCCCTGTGCGCCTACCGCCGGCACCTGTCTCGCGGAACGAGCCGAGCCAGACCGCCACGACCGATGTGACGCGGCAAAAGTAGCCCCACCTCTCGGCTCGCGTCCGCGCGCCGCTCTCCCCTGTGTGCAATGTGCGTCGCCGGCCCGGCATATGGGTGCCCCCGAATGGATGACATGGAAATGGCCGAACCCTGCCCAGAGCCGCGGCGCCCTTGCCCTTTCGACGGCGAGGCCCGCGAGCGGATCGCCGTGCTCGAAGCCGAGGCTCGACACACACGGGAGACGCTCGATCGGATCGCGGCCCACGTCGAGCGGATCGACGACAAGGTCGAGAAGGTGAGCAACGAGTTCCTCGCGGCGATCTCGGGCGCCAAGAGCGGATGGTGGGTGCTGGTCCAGGTCGGTGGGCTGGCGTCGATGTTCGTCGCCGGGCTCTGGTATCTGGTCAGCAAGATTCCGTGGTCGAAGCTGTAGTGGCAAGCGCGGCAGGATTCGAACCTGCGCCCGCCGACGTCAAAGGTCGGTGCTCTACCGTTGAGCTACGCGCCTGTGGAATTGGTCAGGGAATTAGAAATCGCCCAACCACGACGCCGAGAACGTAGAATCCGAACAACGTCGCCCACATCCGAACCGGCGATATCGTGATCATCTTCCTCTCCTCCTGCTGCCCGCGCTCGCGGGCGGGGGTCACGTCCGTCGTTGCTGCTCCAACCGGATTAGAAGCCGGTCGATGCTATCCCGCAGCGCGTTGGCTGCTGTCTCGGTCGCCCACCAATCGCGGCGGCTCAGCCCGGCATGGAGCGCCTGCACGTGTCGCTGGCGGATATCTGCAATTATCGAGGAAACCGGGTATGGGTCGCCGAGGAACGTGTCGTTGAGGCCGTTCTGCGCCTCGCCATCAACGCCGGGGACCGTGACGCCGCGCAGCCGCTCGTTCTCCGCCCGCAACCGCTCGATCTGGTCGCGCTGCATTCTGATGTGCCCTGGTAGTCACGGCACTGCTCGTGGCCGGGGTCGCACATCGGGTGATCGGGTTCGTCGTCGTCATCGCTCATCTTGATGAGGCTCCTGCGTCAGATTGCGTCGGGATCGATTTCATCCGGGGCATCGCACTGACGGCACTGCTCCGGCTCGTACTCGTCAAGTTCTTCCTCGGTGCAATGGAACGCAGCCTTCAGCAGATTGCCGCACACGTTGCACCACACCCCGTCGTCGTTCCTGCTCCACCAGTCCATCCCTCATCCTCCATGCGCCAGCGGCGCTGGTGGTCAGTTCTCCGGCCCGTAGTCGTCGCAGTAGTAGTCCAGGACAACGTCATAGATCGCGTTGATTTCAGCACCGGTCAGCGGCGGCTTGAACTCGTCACCGGTCAGCACGGTGTTGAGCGGGACACCGTGCTGGTCCGCGGTGCGCTGCTCGTTCGTCGCCAGCCACCACGTGTCCGGGCCGCCGTCGGCCCACAGTTCGAAGGATGCACCGCGTAACTGGAACTCTTCGTTCAAGCATCGCTCGGCCATGTCGTTCCCCTCTTGACAGTCTCAAATAAACGTACCATAGAAATGCGATGGGACGCAAGCCGAAGAAGACAGAATTACGAGCCCAGGCGGTGAGCATCACGCTCGCCCCCGGTCAGCGTGACAAGATCGACGCCGTCGTGGAACGGGGCGAGGTCTCGTCACGATCGGAGTTCATCCGCCGCGCGGTCGAGGTCGCGCTCAAGCGGGCGGAGAAGAGGAGAGAGGGATGACGGAAAAGTGGCTGATCTACATCGTCGGGTACGGGTACTTCGAGTTTGAAGGAACCGAGGAGCAGGCCGAGCAGAAGCGACGCGACAAGGCGTCGTGGGAGCGCGCCAACGGCTACAAGTGCCGAATGAGCGATGCCGCCGCGGTCGAGAAGCTCAAGGCGCGTGCCGTTCGCGATTGTGAGGTGGTCTAACCGCCCCGCCCGCGCTGGCGGCAGGGTGAGGAGGAGCGCCGGAGGAGCCGGCGAAGGAGGGGTGATGCCGACGTGCATCGTGGATGATGCGTTGCGGCTCTTCAACGAGACGCGGGCGTCGATCGGACTTGCGCCAGTCGATCGACTCCCCAATAGGCGACGCGGCGTTTGGTGCGAGAAAGCGATGTGGGCGAGTGTCGCCCGCCGCCGGCAGGCCGACCAGCACCCGTAGAGGGAGGAGAGGGGATGGAACTGCCACTGCAAGCGCAACAGCGGTTGTGCCGGCCGCGTCCGAAGCGCCATCTTCCCCTGAGATACGCCAAGCCGTACCCGATCGTGCTTGACGACATTCGCCGCTACAGGCTGCGGCGCCTCCCGATCGTGCGGTCGTATCGTGGGAGTTTCCTCGCTGCGTGGTTTCTTTCCTGGAATCGGAGGCGGGCCCGAAAACGTCCCCCAGCAAAATCAACGGCGAGCCGTTAATCACTTCCTAACCATGACCCGCTGCGTCCACTACGTCGGCTTCCGTGACGACGCCTATCTCCGGGCCCGGCGCGTGTTCGGCGGGCCCGCCTTCATTCACAAATGGTGGGATCGCCGCGCCGCCCGCGAGATCGGCCCCGACGACCTCGTGGTATTCGCCACCGGAGAGCACGATCAGCCGCCCCGGCCGTGGAACGCGCCGGACGTCGAGGAGGACAGGGGATGAGCGAAGTGTGCGACATGCGCCACGCGAAGCTGATGCAGGAGCTTCGCCAGTCTGGCGTTACGATCGAGGACATCGCCCGGGCGTGGGCGTCGATCGACGGGAAGCGAGACGCCTTTGACGCAGAGAAGGGCAAGAGCGTGTCCGATGACATCACCGGCCACTATCTCGGCTATCTTTCAGAGGCCGAGGAGCTTGTGACCAGGGCCGCTAAGTACGCGCGCGAGCGGCGCTGAGTTGGGGCGGCGCGCTGGACCATCGAGGAGGGACGAGGGACAACGACCCTCAGCGCCCCTCTCGCCTGGAGAGGAATGCCTTGGCGATGTCTGCGAACACCTCCTCGCCCCAGTCCGACAATGCGGCGTTGATGCTGGCGAGCACGATCCGGCAGTTGCTCTGAACGTACCCGCGGGCCGGGACGATGCGGTCGATCGACGGGGCGTAGGGATCCCAATTCGTCGCCCTCTTCACTTCTTTGAAGAACGGAATACCGGTGACGGCGCACCGCAATCCGTTTCGCTCGACCTCGGCCAACGCCCAATCGAGCGTCAAGTCGCTCTCCACAGCTTTCGAAACTTTCCGACACTTGGCCGCGGCCACCCTGACCCGTAGGGCGCCCTCGATCCGCTGACGCAGGCTGCGTTCGATCGTGTGTGCCGCGGCGGTCACCTTGCGCGCGCGGCTTCTGGCGCGGCGGGGAAAATCCGGGGAATGGGCAACCGTCGTCATTTATCCCTCTGATATTGCTTATCGTTGCCGGCTCTCCCCCAAGAGCCGGCCGCACCCCTTTTTGGAAGGGCCTCGCGAGAGCGGGGCCCTTTTTCGTTGGAGCCGGCTGATTGCGGTCTCATCCCGGGAGTGTGACGATACCGCCGATTCATCGTCGCGGAGATCGAGATGCCGGGTAACGCGAAGATCGGAGCAGGTCGCGCGCGGGAATTCGTCGCGACGGCGAGGGCTCGGGTCCTCGTCGGCTTCCTCGCCGGCGCCGTGCTCGTCGCCGGAACGGTTGCGGCGGCCGCAGCGGAAAAGTTCGGGGCGATCGCGTTCTCGACCGACTCGGGCCGGGCCGGCTGGTCGTTCGACTACGACAGCCGGGCCCGCGCCGAATCCGAGGCGCTCGCCAGTTGCGGGGGCGGGTGCAAGATCGTCATCTGGTTCAAGAACGCCTGCGGGGCGCTGGCGACCGGCGGCAACAACGCCTACGGGGCGGCCTGGGCCAACAGCCGGGCCGAGGCGGAGCAGAAAGCGACGGGCTTCTGCAGACAGCGCAGCGCGAGCTGCAGCATTCGCCGCTGGGTCTGCACGACGCGGTGACCGATGAGACGGCAAACCGAGACAAAGGGCACCGCAGTGAGGGCAGGCCGCGGTGACGGCACGAGGCCGTCACCGCCGATGCGTTCGTGGCCGTGGCGGTCGCCGGGCCGCCACGCCGGCCCGGCGCACGTCCCTCACTCCGGCTCGAAGGTCAGCGCCACGCCGTTGATGCAGTAGCGCTGGCCGGTCGGCGGCGGGCCGTCCGGGAAGACGTGGCCGAGATGGCTGCCGCAGCGGCTGCAATGCACCTCGGTGCGCACCATGCCCCAGCTCCGGTCGGTCGTGGTCTCGACCGCGCCCGGCACCGGGTCGTTGAAGCTCGGCCAACCGGTGCCGCTCTCGAACTTGGTCTTGCCGACGAACAGCTTCTGGCCGCAGCCGGCGCACACGAAGGCGCCGGCGCGCTTCTCGTGCAGGAGCGAGCAGCTGCCCGGCGCCTCGGTGCCGTGCCGGCGCATCACCTGGTACTGCTCGGGGGTCAGCAGGCGGCGCCACTCCTCCTCGGTGCGGGTCACCGGATAGGTCTTGTCGGTCGTGCGCGTGTCCATCGGGGGTCTCCTGGTCGGGCCGGCCGGGGCGCCCGGGGCGCGTCCGTGAGCGGCGTCACGCCCACATGTAGTGGTATGCGCGCGACTTTGCACCATGGCGCGGGCGGGCGAGGGAGGGCGGTCGGCCCGCCGTGGCGGGGCCGAGAGGCGCCGGAGAAACACAAGATTACGACAAATCGGAATCTTTCATTTTACCGAATGTCATGGGGCGCGGTGGCATCTTGGGAGGGTCGGAGAACGTGCGTCGTCCGACGGGAGCCGAATCCATGACTCAGAACCGCCAGTATCCGCGCTACCTGACGCTGAAGATGGGCCAGATCACGGGCGAGGAACTCGTCCGCGACTGCGCGGTCCTCAACGTGTCGCGCGGCGGCGCCTGCGTCCTGGTCTCGGACATCGAGAGCCTGCCGGAGACGTTCAGCCTGAGCTTCGACGGCGACACCCGCGAGTGCGCGATCGCCTGGCGCGAGCGCCACCGGGTCGGCGTCGCCTTCACGGACGGCGAGCTCGACGAGAGCGCGCTGCCGGACCCGCAGGCGCTGCGCACCGCCGAACGCGGCGACGACGTGCTCCGCGTCGCCGAGCTCTTCCTCCGCGGTGTTCATGCCTACACCGAGCAGCAGCTCGAGCTGTTCGACACCGTGATGCACCATCTGCTCGACAACACCACCGACAGCGCGATGGCGCAGCTCTCGGTCCGCATCGCGCCGGTGCAGCGCGCCCCCGTCAAGGTGATCCACCGGCTCGCCGAGGACGACGACATCGCAGTCTCCGGCCCGGTGCTCGAGCGGTCGCCGATTCTCGCCGAAGACTTCCTGGTGCGCATCGCTCGCGCCAAGAGCCAGGCGCATCTCTTCGCGCTCGCCGGCCGCATCATGGTGCCCGAGAAGGTGACCGACGTGCTGGTCGAGCGCGGCGACACCGCCGTCACGCACCGTGTCGCCGCCAACGACGGCGCGCTGATCTCGCGCGGCGGCTTCCAGCGCCTCGCCGGCCGCGCCCGCCAGGACGAGGAGCTCGCCCGCCACATCGTCCATCGCCGCGAGCTGCCGGCCGACATGTTCGCGGCGCTGGTGCGGCTCGTCGCCGAGCCGGTGCGCCAGCAGCTCCTGCGCGATCCCGATCCCGACGTGCGCCGCCGCATGGCGCAGTGCATGCTGCCCACGACCGCCGCCGACGAGGAGGCGCCGAGCCGGACGCCCGCCCGCACCCGGCCGACCGAGGCCGATCGCGACGAGAGCACCGCCAAGCTGCGCAGCCAGCTCGTCGCCGCGGCGCGCGACAGCCGGCTCGAGGAGACCGTCGATACATTGGCCCGCCTCACCAAGGTGCCGGCCGAGGCGATCCGCAATCTGGTGCGGCTCGGCTTCGAGGACGGCGCGCTGGTGCTGTGCAAGGCGGCCGGGCTCGGCTGGCCGGACGCCAAGAGCGTCTTCACGGTGCTGATGACCCGCAACGCCCGCGTCGACTACAAGGCGGCCTTCGATCGTTACATCACGTTCTCGGGCGACATCACCGAGCGCGCCGTGCGCTACCTCAAGGCCCGCAAGTCGCCCTCCACGACGGAATTCCGCCGCATGCTGTGACGGATCCGGAGGTTTCGCACGGTCGCCCCGCGCGAATGCCTTCCGGTCGAGCGCGCGCCCGCGAGGGCGCGCGCTCTTTCGTTTCAAGAGCAGGGTCCGAACGCGCGCTTGCCGGCTCGGTCGGCCGCCTTATGATTTCCCCGACAGAGATCGCGGAGCGGACACGCGCAGGGGGAGGCACATGGACGAGCTCGGCTTCATGCGGCGCGCCATCGCGCTCGCCGACGCGTCGGTCGCGAGCGGCGGAGGGCCGTTCGGCGCCGTCCTGGTGAAGGACGGTGCCATCGTCGGCGAGGGCGCCAACCGCGTCGTCCCGGACGGCGATCCGACCGCCCATGCCGAGGTGGTGGCGATCCGCGACGCCTGCCGGCGACTCGGGACGCACGTGCTCGACGGTGCGATCGTCTACACGAGCTGCGAGCCGTGTCCGATGTGTCTCTCGGCCCTGTGGTGGGCACGGGTCGGCGAGATCGTCTACGGCAACGACCGCCACGCCGCGGCGGCGATCGGCTTCGACGACCAGGCGCTCTACGACGAGGTCGCGCGCCCGCTGGCGGCGCGAAAGCTGCCGCTGCGCCGCCTCGCCGCCGCGGAAGCGGCCGAGACGTTCCGCTGCTGGGAGACGAAGGCCGACAAGGTGCGGTACTGAGCGGCGCGGGGCCGGACCTCGCCGCTCAATCCAGGTCGCTCAATCCAGCGTCCGCCGGAACCGCGTAACCGCGATGGTCATCGCGATCAGCATCAGCACCACCAGCGACAGGGTGTCGTAGCGCAGATCGGCGAGCGTCGAGCCCTTGAGCATGATCGAGCGGACGATGCGCAGATAGTGCGTCAGCGGCAGCGTCTCGCCGACATACTGGGCCCATTGCGGCATGCCGGCGAACGGGAACAGGAAGCCGGACAGGAGCAGGTTCGGCAGGAAGTACATCATCGCCATCTGCATGGCCTGGAGCTGGTTCTGAGCCAGCGTCGAGAACGTGTAGCCGACCGACAGGTTGGTGGCGATGAACAACGTCGTCAGCGCGGCGAGCAGCGCGAGATTGCCGAAGATCGGCACGGCGAACAGGAGCGTGCCGGCGCCGACGATCAGCGAGCCCTGCAGGAAGCCGATCACCACATAGGGCGCGATCTTGCCGAGCATGATCTCGACCGGCGAGATAGGCATAGCGAGCAGCGTCTCCATGGTGCCGCGCTCGGTCTCGCGCGTCACCGCGAGCGCCGTGAAGATCAGCATGGTGAGGGTCAGGATGGTGCCGAGCAGGCCCGGCACGATGTTGAGCTGGCTCACAGCCGCCGGATTGTAGCGGGCATGGGCGCGGACCTCGAACGGCGGCGGCGTGAACTCCGGGATGGACCGGTCCCAGCGCAGCGCCGTGGTGGTGACGCTCGACAACGCGGCGAGCGCCGCGCCGGAGCCGACCGGATCGGTCGCATCCGCCGCGACCAGGATCGCGGGACGGTCGCCGCGGCGCAGATCGCGCTCGAAGTTCGCCGGGATTTCTATGCCGAACAGCACCGTTCCGGATTGTAGAAGTCTATCGAACTCCGCCTCGTCGTGCACCTCCTTCACGATCGTGAAGTATCGCGTGTTCTCCAACGCGCGAAGGATCGAGCGGCCGACGTCGCTCTGCTCCTGCAGCAGCACCGCCGTCGGCAGGTGCCGGGGCTGGGTGTTGATGGCATAGCCGAACAGGAGGAGCTGCATCAGCGGAATGGTGATCATGGTGGCGAGCGACACCCGGTCGCGCCGCAGCTGAAGCACCTCCTTCAGCAGCACGGCGCCGACCCGCCGCAGGAACATCACAGTGCCGGTGTGGATCATGACCGGCTCCGAGTGTTCTGGAACGGCCGCGTGTCCCGACCGGAGTCGCCCTCATGGTGAGGAGCGCTCCGCAGGAGCGCGTCTCGAACCATGTGGCCCCGACGCCGAGGCCGTCCTCGCCCTTCGAGACGGCTGCTTCGCAGCCTCCTCAGGGTGACGACGGAAGGCGGCGTGGATAGCCGGGACGAGCCCGGCCATGACGCGCGATGGGGGCGGGACATCACGCCCTGCCTCCCTGCTGCGCCCGGCCCATCAGGTCGATGAACACGTCTTCGAGCGACGGCTGCGCCTGCTCCCACGCGAGTGCCGGATCGCTGCGCAAGTCGGCGATCGCGGCATTCACCTTGTCGTGGTCCGGGCCGGAGACGTGCAGGCTGGTGCCGAACGGCGCCACCATGGCGATGCCGTCGCGCTTCGACAGCGTCTCGGCGAGCGCGACGAGGTTCGGCCCGGACACCGTCCAGGTGGTCAGATGCGACGCCGCGATCACCTCGGGCACGGTGCCCTGCGCCAGCAGATCCCCGTAGGCGATGTAGGCGATCTCGTGACAGCGCTCGGCCTCGTCCATGTAATGGGTCGAGACCAGCACGGTGAGGCCTTGCGCGGCGAGCGCGTGGATCTCGTTCCAGAACTCGCGCCGCGCTTTTGGATCGACGCCGGCGGTCGGCTCGTCGAGCAGCAGCAGCTTCGGATCCGGCAGCGTGCAGGCGCCGAGCGCCAGGCGCTGCTTCCAGCCGCCCGACAGCGCGCCGGCGAGCTGCTCGGCGCGCCCTTCGAGGCCGAGCCGGGCGATGGCGTCGCGCGCCGCGCCGCGCGGGTCCGGCAGGCCGTAGACGCGGGCGACGAACTCCAGGTTTTCGCGCACCGAGAGGTCCTGATAGAGGCTGAAGCGCTGCGTCATGTAGCCGACGTGACGCTTGATCTCGGTGGCATCCTTGCGGATGTCGAAGCCCAGGCAGGTGCCGCGGCCGGAGTCGGGCGTGAGCAAGCCGCACAGCATCCGGATCGTCGTCGTCTTGCCGGAGCCGTTGGGCCCGAGAAAGCCGTAGATCAGGCCGCGCCGCACCTGCATGGTGAGATTGCGCACCACCACGGTGCTGCCGAACGATTTCGTCAGCCCCTCCACGTCGATCGCGATGGCGTGGGGATCGTCCGCCGGAGGTTGCGACGCGGGCGAAGCGGCCGGTGCGGGGGCAGGGGCCGTCATCGCGCCGCCCCGGTGGTGACCGGCGCTGCGCCGCCGATCGCGACGTCGACGGGTTGGCCGACCCGCACGGCCTCCGGCTTGTCGGGGATCGCCTCGATCAGGAAGACGAGCTTGTCGCGCTCCTGCAGGCTGTAGATGACCGGCGGCGTGAACTCGGCCGAGCGGGCGATGAAGCTCACCTTCGCCGTGATGTCGCCGGCGCAGCCGTCACAGCTCACCTTGACCGTGTTGCCGTAGGCGAGGCGAGGCAGCGTCTCTTGCGGGACGTAGAAGCGGACCTTGAGATTGCCGGGCGGCAGGATGGCGAGCACCGGCTTGCCGGCCGACACCATCTCGCCGGGGCGGAAGTAGATCTGCTGTACCGTGCCGGTCACCGGGCTCACGAGAACCCGCCGATCCAGATGGGTCTTGGCCGTGACGAGCCGTGCCCTGGCGGTGCGCAGCGCCGCTTCGGCCTCGTCGTAGTTGCGCTGGGTGCCGGACTGCGTTTTGAGGAGAGTCTGCGCCCGCGCATAGGCGGCTTGCGCGTTCTCGAGCTGCGCCTCGTACATGTTCACCTCGGCGCGCTGCAGCGCGTCGTCGACCGTGAACAGCGGCGCCTTGGCCTCGACCTTGTCGCCCTCGCGCACCGAGAGCGTCTCCACCCGGCCGGCCTCGTCGGGGCCGACGAAGATCAGGTTCGCCTCGATCCAGCCCTGATAGGTTTTCGGAGCGTCGTTGCAGCCGGCGAGCACGGCACTCAGCACGGCCACGAGAAAAAGACGCGCCGCGGCGGCGATGCGGTTGCGAGGCCGGGTCATCGCGGCTCTCCCCGATCGAACAGGATGTCGAGATGGGCGCGCAGCATCGCTTCCGGATCGATCGGCAGGAAGCGGTCGAACAGGCTCGACCAGATCACCGACATGAGGCCCGGGGCGACGACGAGCTGCGGGAAGTCGACCAGTCGCGGATTCACCTCGCCACGCGCGGCGGCCTCGACGAGCAGCGCCCGGACGGCGGCCAGCGCCGGCATCACGACGTTGCGGTAGTGGAACTCGGCGAGGCGCGGAAACCGCGGGCCGTCCGAGAGCACCAGCCGCAGCACCCGTCGCCGCTCGGTGCCGAGCACCTCCTTGGCGAACACGGCGAGCAGATGCTCGAGGGCGGCGCGCGGCGGCAGCTCCTGGTTCGGCAACGCCTTCAGGTCGGCGACCAGCGGACCCATCATGGTCGTGATCAGCTCCTGGAACAGCGCCTCCTTGTCCTCGAAGTAGAGGTAGATGGTGCCCTTGGCGACGCCGGCGCGCCTGGCCACGTCGTCGAGCCGCGCCGCCGCGAAGCCGCGCTCGCTGAACTCGTCGAGCGCCGCCGCCAGGATCGCCGCGCGCCGCATCGCGGTCTTCTCGGCCCGGACGCCGCGGGGCGCAGGGGGCGCGCCGGGAAGGGGGGCGGGAGGCGGCTCCGGTGCGCCACCGGGGGCTGGCGGCGCGCCGGCTTTGACGGCCGGAGCGGCGGCGGCAGGGCGGATCTCGCGCTTTTCGGATCGGGGTGCGCCTGTCGGCTTTCGGCGCTTCGGCGTATCCATGATCAGCATCTCTGACTGACTGGTCAGTCATATTTATGACTGCACGTCTCGGGTTGCAACCCCAGGGCGGCTCGAAATGCGCGTCTGCGCAATCATACGGACGGGATCGGACCAGCCTTCGCGCCGGGCGCGACCGGAACAGGTTTCGGCAGTTCCGGTTGACCATTGGCGACATCCCTGGAGGACGCCCATGCAGGCCAACACCGTCGAGCGTCTGGCGCGGCTTGGCTACGCGGCGCGCGGCATCGTCCATCTCCTGGTCGGCGGTTTGGCCGTGCTGGCGGCGCTCGGCCGCGGGGGCGCGACGACGGGCTCGAAGGGCGCGCTGCAGACGCTGCTCGAGCAGCCGCTGGGCACCGTGTGGCTCGGACTCGTCGCGGCGGGGCTCCTGTGCTTCGCGGCCTGGCGGGTGCTGCAATCCGTGCTCGACGCCGACCATCTCGGGCGCGACCGAAAGGCTCTCCTGAAGCGCGGCACCTACGGCATTTCGGCGGTGCTGAACGGCGCGCTTGCGCTCGCCACCCTCGGCTGGGCGTTCGGCTACGCGGCAGGGTCGGGCGACGGCGAGGCGTCGGCGCGCGACTGGACCGCCTCGGTGCTGTCGGTGCCGGCCGGGCAGTGGCTGCTCGGCATCGTCGGCCTCGGCATCGCGGCCGGCGGTCTTGTCTTCGTGGCCCGCGCCTGGAAGGGCGGCGTCACCGAGGGGCTCGCCTGCGACGGCGACGCGGCGCGCTGGGTCGAGCCGCTCGGCCGCGCCGGCTTCGCGGCCCGCGGGGTGGTGTTCGGGCTGATCGGCGCGTTCCTGGTGGTCGCCGCCGTCACGGCCAATGCCCGCGAGGCGCGCGGGCTCGCCGGAGCGCTGCGCACCCTCCAGGACCAGCCCTATGGCTGGATCCTGCTCGGCGCGACGGCGCTCGGCCTGTTCGCCTTCGGGCTCTTCCAGTTCGCCGTCGCGCGCTATCGCCGCATCGACACGGGTGCGGCAGGCCACGTCACGAATCGGATCGAGCGCGGAGCCCGCCGCGCGGTCGGCACGATCGGCGGCTGATCTCGTATCCGCGCCTCACACCCGCTCGTCACATCCGCCAGGCCAGCAGCCGCATGGCGTTGGCCGTCACCAGCACGGTGGCGCCGGTGTCCGCCAGGATCGCCGGCCACAGGCCGGTGATGCCGGCGATGGTGGTGACCAGGAATACGGCCTTCAGCCCGAGGGCCACGACGATGTTCTGGCGGATGTTGGCCGTCGCCGCGCGCGACAGCGCGACAAGGCGGGCGACGTCCATGACGCGGCCGTGCAGCACGGCGGCGTCGGCGGTCTCCAGCGCCACGTCGGTGCCGCCGCCCATGGCGATGCCGACATCGGCGGCGGCGAGCGCCGGGGCGTCGTTGATGCCGTCGCCGATCTTGGCGACCGCGCCGCCGCTCGCCTGCAGCTCGCGCACGATGCGCTGCTTGTCCTCGGGCAGCAGCCCGCCGCGGGCCGGAATGCCGAGATCGGCGGCGATCGCGGCGGCGGTGCGCGGATTGTCGCCGGTCAGCATCACGGGAGCGACGCCGGCCGCTTCCAGGGCGCGCAGGCCGGCCTTGGCGTCGGGGCGCGGCTCGTCGCGCATCGCGATCAGGCCCGCGACCGCGTCGCCGGCGAGCAGCACCGCGACGGTCTTGCCGTCCTGCTCGAACGTTTCGACGTTGGCACGCAGCGCCTCGGAGAACGCGGCGCGCGCCGCGGCGGCCCGGGCCGAGCCGAGGAACAGCGGTTCGCCGCCGAGCCTTCCGAAAACGCCTTCGCCGGCGAGCGCCGTGACGCCGGCGGCCGGCGGCACCGGCGCGCCCTCCGCCTTGGCGCGCGACAGGATCGCCAGCGCCAGCGGGTGATTGGAGCCGGTCTCGAGCGCCGCGGCCATCGAGAGCACCTGCCGTTCGCTGCGGCCGACTGCGACAAGGTCGGTGACGCGCGGCTTGCCCTCGGTCAGCGTGCCGGTCTTGTCGAGGGCGGCGTGCCTGATCGTGCCGAGCGTCTCCAGCACGGCGCCGCCCTTGACCAGCAGCCCATGGCGGGCGCCGGCCGACAGCGCCGCTGCGATCGCGGCCGGCGTCGAGATGACCAGCGCGCAGGGGCAGCCAATCAGCAGGAGCGCGAGGCCCTTGTAGATCCACTCGCCCCACGCCGCGCCGAGCAGCAGCGGCGGGGCGACCGCGACGATCGCGGCGACGGCCACCACGGCGGGCGTGTACCAGCGGGCGAAACGGTCGATCAGCCGCTCGGTCGGCGCCTTGGCGTCCTGCGCCTCCTCGACCAGCCGCACCACCCGGGCGATGGTGTTGTCGGTGGCCGTCGCCGTCACTCGCACGCGCAGCACCGCGTCGGTCACGATGGCGCCGGCGAACACGGTGTCGCCGGGCGCTTTCTGCACCGGCACGCTCTCGCCCGTGACAGGGGATTCGTCGACCGCGGCACGGCCGTCGACCACCACGCCGTCGGCGGCGATGCGGTCGCCGGGCCGCACCAGGATCACGGCGCCCACCGCGAGAGTCGCGGCCGGCACCTCCTCGGTTACGCCGTTGCGCTCGACCAGCGCGGTCTTGGGCACCAGGGCGGAGAGGCTGCGGATGCTGGCGCGGGCGCGGCCGGCCGCGACGCCCTCCAGAAGCTCGCCGACCAGGAACAGGAAGACCACCATGGCGGCCTCCTCGGTCGCGCCGATCAGCACGGCGCCGACCGCCGCGATGGTCATCAGCATCTCGATCGAGAACGGCGTGCCGGCTCGGGCCGCGGCGAGCGCCCGACGGGCGATCGGCACCAGCCCGATCGCGAGGGCCGCCAGGAACGCCCAGGTCTCGATCGCGGGAACGAGCTGCCCGGCCGCGTAGGCGGCGGCGAGCGCTGCCCCGCAGGCGAGCGGGAGCGTGGCCTTGCGGCCGCGCCACCACGGCCCGTCCTCCGCGTCGCCGCGGTCGTGGGCGTGGTCGTGCGCCGCGTCGGCCGCGTCCGCCGCGGCCGGCGCGTCGAGCGGGGCGACGTCGTAGCCGAGCGCCGTCAGGCTCTGCCGCAGCGTCGGCAGCGATGCCGTGCCGGGCGGATGCGTCACCGTCATGGTGCCGCTGGTCGTCGAGACGGCGACGGCCGCCACGCCGGGCAGCCGGCTCACCGCGGTCTGCACCTTGGCGGCGCAGGAGCCGCAATCCATTCCCGTCACGCGATAGCGCGTCTCGACCACGTCCGACATCGAAGGCCCTTTCAAATCCTGGGCCTCGTCCTACATCCTCTAGCGACTAGAGGAGCAAGAGCCATGACGCAACACGGGGCCGAGACGGTCGACGAGGCAGTGCCGATCGGCGAGGCGGCGCGGCGCAGCGGCGTGAAGGTGCCGACCATCCGCTACTACGAGCAGATCGGCCTTCTGGCCGCGCCGGCCCGCACCGAGGGCAACCGGCGGCTCTACACGGGCGCGGAGCTGCACCGGCTCGCCTTCGTGCGCCACGCCCGGGAGCTCGGCTTCGACGTCGAGGCGATCCGCACGCTGCTCACCCTCCAGGACCGGCCGGAGCAGCCCTGCGGCGAGGCCGACGCCATCGCCAAGGCGCGCCTCGCCGAGGTGCGGGCCCGCATCGCCAAGCTGAAGGCGCTGGAGGAGGAGCTCACCCGCATGATCGACGAATGCGCCTGCGGCCGCGTCGCCGACTGCCGGGTGATCGAGATTTTGGCCGAGCCGCACCGCCACGGTGCGCTGGCGTGAGGGGGACTGCCGCGCGGCCCAGGATCAAGGCTGCGTGCCCCGGACAAGGCGCGTCAGGCCGGAGGCCTGATGCGCCGCCGAGCCGGGGCCCAGGGCCGCACGACGGGCCGTACGGTGAGCGGTCCGCCACCGCCTCGTCAGCTCGCCCCTGGGTCCCGGTTCGCGGCGCGTCGCGCCGCGCCAGGGACACGCGGCCTCACACGCCGCGCGAAAGCTCGGTCAAGATGTGCTTCACCGAGGGCGTGACGATCGCCACGAACTGGGCCTCGCGCTGGCGGCGGTGGACTTCTGAACGGCGCATGTAGCCGCGGGCGCCGAGCGCCAGCACGGCGGCCTGCGTCGCCTCGAGCGCCAGCCAGGCGCCGTCGAGCCGCGCCCTCAGCACCTCGAGGAACGCGCCGCGTGACGGATCCTCGTGTGACGCCGCGAGCACTGCGGCGCGCGCGGCGAGCGCATTCGCGCGGGCCTCGATCGCGTCGGCATCGAGCGGCAGCACCGCCACGGGCTTGTCGCCCAGGAGCTTCGCGTCCTTGCGCATCAGCGCCGCCGCCGCGCGCGCCGCCCCGAGCGCCATGCCGAACTGCAGCAGGACGAAACCCTGGCGGATGGTCGGGACGAAGCGGGCGGCGTCCTCGGTGATCACGGCGTCGTCCGGCACGAAGACGTCGCGCAGCAGCACCGCGTAGGTGCGGGTGCCTTCCAGCGCCAGGAACGGCCCGACCTCGACCAGCGACACGCCGTCCGCCGCGCAATCGAAGACCGCCATGATGCGTTGCCCGCCCTCGCCGTCGCCGACCGCGAAGACCGAGGCGAACAGATGATCCGGCCCGAGATTGGAGACCCAGGGCAGGCGGCCCGACACCCGCCAGCCGCCCGGCACCCGCTCGCCCGTGAAGGCGAGCCGGTCGAGCTTCGAGAAGGTCTTCATCGGGTTTGACAACCCGGTGCCGCCGAGCGTCTGGCCGGCCGCCACGGCGGCGAGCCATTTCTGCCGCGGCGCCGGGTTTTCCGAACGCGCCAGATACCAGGCCAGCGCGCCCTGGCACCACGTGCAGAAGGCGGTCGAGCCGCAGGCGGTGCCGACCGTCGCCATGTCGGCGATCGCCGCGACGAGGCCGCCGGCCGGATGCGCGCCGGTGTGATGCGCATAGGCGCCCGCGGCGCCCAGATGGCGCATCACCGGGTCGGGGTAGAGCCCGTCCTCGTCGATGGCGCGGGCGAGTGGCACGAGGTCGCGCGCCACGATCTCGGCGACGGAGCGGCCCGCCGCCCCGGCGAGCGGCGGCGACGTCGGCGGAGCTGCGATCTCGACCCCCAGGCTCATGCGCGCGAAACCTCGACCGGCACCGGGTTCTTGACGGTGCCGAGCACCGGCGACCATTGGGCCGCGTGGGCGATCACCTCGGCGATCTCGGCGTCGGTCGCGCCGTCGACGTCGAGATGCGCCTTCAGCCGCACCGCGGTGAGGCCGACGGGCTTGGGCGACAGATCGCCCGTGCCCCACACCGAGGTGATGTTGATGTCGCCCTCGAGCTCGACCGAGATCGCCTTGATGGTCCAGCCGCGCGCCACCGCATTGGCCTGCAGGCCGACCGCGACGCAGGAGCCGAGCGCGGCGAGCAGCGCCTCGGTCGGGTTCGGCGCCGTGTCGTCGCCGAGCAGACCGGGCGGCTCGTCGACGATATGGGCGTCCAGGTCGCGCACGTAATTGAGATGGCGGAAGCGCTTTCCTTCGGCGACGGTGCGGACCTTGACGGTTCGAACCGCGGACGGGTCGGACCGGCCCTTGTCGCCCAGCGCCTTCAGGCGCTCGGCGTCGATCGGCTCGAACGGTGCGGCGAGCGTGGTCTTCACGGCGACGGCGCTGCTCATGGGGGCTCCTTGTTGCTTCCTTCGGGGTGGGGGCGAGGACGGCGTCAGGCCGTCGGGGTCCAGCGGGCGCGGTCGAGCAGGGCGGCCGCGAGCGCATCGAGGGCGAAGCCGATCAGGCCGATCAGCAGAACGAGCGCGGCGAGGCGGTCGTATTCGAGCGTGTCGCGGGCGTCGTTGATGGCGTAGCCGAGGCCCGAGGTGACGCCGAGGAACTCGGCCGGCACCAGCACGATCCAGGCGACGCCGAGCGCCAGGCGAAAGCCGGTGAGGATGTCGGGCGCCACGGCCCGCACGACGATCACCTGCACGAGGGCAAAACCGCGGCCGCCGAGCGTGCGGCCGACCGCGATCCAGGCGGGGTCGATGCGCTTCACGCCCGCCGCGGTCGCGAACACGATCGGCCAGATCGAGGCCGCCGTGATCAGGAACACGATGGCGCCGTTCCAGGTCGGGAAGGCGAGCACGGCGACCGGCATCCACGCCAGCGGCGAGACCATGCGCAGGATCTGGAACGGCAGCTGCACGGCGCGCTCGAGCAGCGGCGTGAGGCCGATCGCGATGCCGACCGGGATGCCGATCAGCGCCGCGACGGCGAGGCCCTGCAGCACGCGCGAAAGACTGGGGGCGGCGGCCTTCCAGGCGTCGCCCGACGTGATCAGCTCGCCGAAGGCGGCGAGCGCCGGGGCGGGCGCGAAGCCCGTGAAGGCGACGAGCCGCGGGTTCGACGCGATGACGAGGCCGCCGAGCCACCACAGGGCGAACAGGCCGACGAGGCCGGCGGCGGGCGGGGCCGCCCAGCGCAGATAGCCGGCGAGCTGATCGCCCGACAGCCCGGCGCGCTGCAGCCGGGTGCGCGGCTCCGCGATCGTCATGTCCGCGGGCGTCCTGTCCAAGACCGTCCTGTCCAGCACCGTCATGGTCATAGTGTCAGGATCTCCTCGCGCACGAACGGGCTCGCGCGGTCGACGCTCGGGTCGTCGACCCAGCCCGGGTTCGTCTTCAGCGACGCCTCGACGAAGCGCAGGTCGTAGAGGTCCTTCGCCACGAACTCAGGATCGAGCGCCTTCAGGAAGGCGGTGTCGCCCTCCACCACGGTCTTCTGCATCGCCTCGATGATCAGCTTGGTCGCCGAGGGGTAGGGCCAGGGCTGGAAGTCGATGCGGCCGGACTTCCAGTCGCGATGCCGGATCGCGCCGGAAGCGTCGTAGGCGGCGCCGTAGTCGGTCATCGCCTTGAGCACCACGTCGCCCGGCACCGGCAGGTAGCCCTTGCCGTCCTTGGAGAGCAGCTTCGCCACCTCGGGCTTGTTCTTCGAGGCGAAGATCTGCGCCTTGACGATGGCGTCGGTGATCTTCTGGGTCCAGTCGGGCCGCTCCTGCGTGTCGCGCTCGTGCACGGCGACGACGCAGCAGGGATGGTTCTTCCAGATGTCGCCGGTGAAGCGCAGCATGCGGGCGCCGACGCGCAGCTCGCCGAGCGCATTGAACGGCTCGGCGACGATGTAGCCGTCGATCTTCTTCGCCGCGAGCGCGGTCGGCATCTCGGGTGGCGCGAGGATCTGCAGCGCGACCTCGCCGGGTGCGACCGTCGCCCCCTCCGGCTTGATCACCGGCGTGAGCCCGACCTGCCGCAGCCCGTACTGCAGGACGACATTGTGCATCGAGTACCAGAACGGCACGGCGATGCGGGCGCCGGACAGATCCTTGAACTCGCGGATGGTCGTGTGGGCACCGACGACGAGGCCGGAGCCGTTGGTGTGCGCCCAGGCGAGCAGCTTCACCGGGAACTTGTTGTTGTAACGCATCCACACCGGGATGGGCTTGAGGAAGTGGACGACGTTGAAGCGTCCGGCCGCGAAGCCCTCGACCAGCGCCGACCAGCTGCGCACCGGCGTCGGCGGCTCGACCTTCAGGCCCTCCGCCTCGAACAGCCCCTGCGCGTGCGCGACGAGGAGCGCCGCCGCATCGGTGATCGGCAGATAGCCGATGCGCACCACCTCGTCGGTGGAGGCGTGCGCCGTCGTGCCGATGCCGGCGGCGGCGAGCATCGCGCCGAGCCCTCCGCGGGCGAGTGCGTCGAGCGTGCCGCGCCGCGTCCAGTCGGCCCGGAACCACTCCTGTGAGAGGGCGAGCGGGTGGTCGGCGCCGGTGGCGTCGTCGTGGCTCATCGAAAATGCTCCGATCGGTGTCGTCGGTGTCGTCGTCGGCCGCGCCGGCGGCGGGCGCGTCGGTCAGGCGGCGTCGAGGCGGGCGACCACGCGGTCGCGCGTCGCCGCGTCGATGCCGTTCGCGATCGCGAGATCCTCGGCGACCCGGCCCGGATGGCCGGACAGCAGCACGGCGCGCGTGCACAAGGCTTCGGCGTCGGCGAGATCGTGGCTGACCAGGATCAGTGTGGTGCCGGCGTCGAGCGCGAGGCGCAGCACGTCGGCGCGCAGCGCCGCGCGGGTGCCCATGTCGAGCGCCGAGAACGGCTCGTCGAGCAGCAGCACGTCGGGCCGCGGCGCGAGTGCACGGGCGAGTGCGACGCGCTGCTGCTGGCCGCCCGACAGCTCGGTCGGCAGCGCATCGGCGCGGTCCGACAGGCCGATCTGGGCGAGCAGCGCGTTGACGCGCAGCCGCGCCGCGTCGTGATCACGTCGCATCAGGCCGGAGAAGCGCAGACCGAGCTCGACGTTCTGCCGCACGCTCGCCCACGGCAGCAGCGCCGGCCGCTGCAGCATCATGGTGACGCCGGGCAGGGGGCCGTCGACCGGGCGCCCGCCGATGGTGACGGTCCCCTCGGTCGGCTTCGCCAGTCCGGCGATCATCTGCATTAGCGTGGACTTGCCGGCCCCGGACGCACCGAGAAGCGCGACTCGCTCGCCGGCCGCGACCGCGAGATCGATCCCGTCGAGCACGACGCGACGGCCGTAACGGTGCGACAGCCCGGTGATGGTGACTGGAAGAGACACGGGGGTTCTCCGTTGGTCACGAAAATATCCGGATGCGCGTCTCTTCAAGCAAGAGTAGTGCCATGCGTTGTTGGAGCGGAATCGACATGGTTCTTCTCCGCCCGGCCCGCTGCGGAGAAAACTCGGTTCTTTCAGGGGAAACACGGCGCGCCGCCGGCCGCGGGCACCCGACTCCCGCGGCCTCGTCCCCTCGGGCAGGAGCCGGATCGGGGGCGGGCTGCTGCCCGGCGATGCGGCAATCGCGCGTCCGCGGGGCGCGATGCTCTCGACAAGACCGTCGGCATGGGCCGATATCCCGCCGGCGTCTTCGGCGACGTGATGCGCCGGCCGGAGACGCCGCGATGCAACTGCCAAGGAACACAGAAGCCATGCTGCGCGCCTACCGTGAACATGCCGCCGAACGTGATCGCCTCGGAATTCCGCCGCTGCCGCTCTCGGCCGAGCAGACGGCCGCGCTGGTCGAGCTGCTGCGCGCGCCGCCGGCCGGAGAGGACGCGTTCCTGCTCGAGCTCCTCACGCATCGCGTGCCGGCCGGCGTCGACGACGCCGCCAAGGTGAAGGCGACGTTCCTGGCCGGGATTGCGGCGGGCGAAGAAAAGTCGGCGCTGATCTCGCGGCTGCGGGCGACCGAGCTGCTCGGCACCATGCTGGGCGGCTTCAACGTGGCGCCGCTGGTCTCGCTGCTGTCCGACCCGGAGGTCGGCGCCGCCGCCGCCGAAGCGCTCAAGCACACCCTTCAGGTGTTCGATGCGTTCGACGCCGTCGCGGCGCTCGCCGATCGCGGTGACGCCAACGCGAAGGCGGTGCTCGCCTCGTGGGCCGAGGCGGAGTGGTTCACGTCGCGGCCGGAGGTCCCGGCTTCGCTCGAGATCGTCGTGTTCAAGGTGACGGGCGAGACCAACACGGACGACCTGTCGCCGGCGCCCGACGCCACGACGCGACCCGACATCCCGCTCCACGCCCTGGCGATGCTGAAGAACCCGCGGCCCGGAATCACGCCGGACGAGCCCGGCGTGCGCGGACCGACCAAGCAGCTCGGCGCGCTCGTCGCCGGCGGCCGCCCGGTCGCCTATGTGGGCGACGTCGTCGGCACCGGCTCGTCGCGCAAGTCGGCCACCAACTCGGTCCTGTGGTTCACGGGCCGCGACATCCCGTACGTGCCGAACAAGCGCTTCGGCGGCGTCTGCCTCGGCGGCAAGATCGCGCCGATCTTCTACAACACCATGGAGGATGCCGGCGCGCTGCCGATCGAGCTCGACGTCTCCAAGATGGAGATGGGCGACGTCATCGAGCTGCGCCCCTACGAGGGCAAGGCGCTGAAGAACGGCGACGTGATCGCGACCTTCACGGTGAAGTCCGACGTGATTTTCGACGAGGTGCGGGCCCGCGGCCGCATTCCGCTGATCATCGGCCGCGCCCTCACCGCGAAGGCGCGGGCGAAGCTCGGCCTGCCGCCCTCGACGCTGTTCCGCCAGACCGCGGCGCCGGCCGGCAAGGCCAAGGGCTTCTCGCTCGCCCAGAAGATCGTCGGCCGCGCCTGCGGCCTGCCGGAGGGGCAGGGCGTGCGCCCGGGCAGCTATTGCGAGCCGCGGATCGCCACGGTCGGCTCGCAGGACACCACCGGCCCGATGACCCGCGACGAGCTGAAGGACCTCGCCTGCCTCGGCTTCTCGGCCGACCTCGTGATGCAGTCCTTCTGCCACACGGCGCCCTATCCGAAGCCGGTCGACGTGCGCACCCATCGCGAGCTGCCGGGCTTCTTCGCCAGCCGCGGCGGCGTCGCGCTGAAGCCCGGTGACGGCGTCATCCACTCCTGGCTCAACCGCCTGACGCTGCCCGACACGGTCGGCACCGGCGGCGACAGCCACACGCGCTTTCCGATCGGCATCTCGTTCCCGGCCGGCTCCGGTCTCGTCGCCTTCGCGGCGGCGACCGGCGTGATGCCGCTCGACATGCCGGAGTCGGTGCTGGTGCGCTTCAAGGGCGAGATGCAGCCCGGCATCACGCTGCGCGATCTCGTCAACGCGATCCCCTACGTCGCCATCCAGCAGGGCCTGCTGACGGTCGAGAAGAAAGGCAAGAAGAACGTCTTCAACGGCCGGATTCTCGAGATCGAGGGTCTCCCCGATCTGAAGGTTGAGCAGGCCTTCGAGCTCTCCGACGCCTCGGCCGAGCGTTCGGCGGCGGCCTGCACGGTGCGGCTCGGCACCGCGCCGGTGATCGAGTATCTGCGCTCCAACGTCGCCCTGATCGGCCGCATGATCGCCGACGGCTACGGCGACCGGAACACGCTCGAGCGCCGGCGCGATGCCATGAACGCCTGGCTCGCCAATCCGACGCTCATCGAGCCGGACGCGGAGGCCGACTACGCCGCCGTGATCGAGATCGATCTCGCCACCATCACCGAACCGCTGCTCGCCTGCCCGAACGATCCGGACGACGTGAAGCCGCTGTCGGCGGTCGCGGGCGATAAGATCGACGAGGTGTTCATCGGCTCGTGCATGACGAACATCGGCCACTTCCGGGCCGCGGCTCACGTGCTCGCCGGCGAGACCGACCTGCCGACCCGGCTGTGGGTGGCGCCGCCCACCCGCATGGACGCGCAGATCCTCACCGAGGAGGGCTTCTACGCCCCGCTCGGCAAGGCCGGCGCCCGCATGGAGATGCCCGGCTGCTCGCTGTGCATGGGCAACCAGGCGCAGATCCGGAAGGGATCGACCGCGGTGTCGACCTCGACCCGCAACTTCCCGAACCGGCTCGGCCTCGACACCCGGGTCTATCTCGCCTCGGCCGAGCTCGCCGCGGTGAGCGCCCGGCTCGGCCGCATCCCGACCATGGACGAGTACCTGAAGGGGACCAGCACGGTGACGGCGAAGGCCGCCGACATCTACCGGTACATGAACTTCGACCAGATCCCCGAATTCGCCTCCTGACGACCAGGACGCCCGGTATCCCGCGCCCCGCATAGGGCAGGGGTGCCGGCGTCCAGGAGCGGGAAAACCGTCGGGCGCCGCCCCCGACCGTGGCGACGCGCGACGTGTGAGACAAGTCGAATGGCGCGCTCGGAGAGATTCGAACTCCCGACCCTCAGATTCGAAGTCTGATGCTCTATCCGGCTGAGCTACGAGCGCGTCGGCCCGGCGGGGGTCGTCGAGCGACGGGCCGGGCAGGACGGTCTTATAGCCGATCGGAGCGAAAAATCGACTCCGCCTTCGGGGGGAGATTCCCGGCGGAACAATCCCGAGGCGAAATCCGCGAGCGGCGCACGGTCCGCGACCGCGCGAACCTCCCGGGTCACGCGACGGCCGATTCGCCGTGCCGGCCGGGGCCGCTGCCGGAGGGACCGGCCGTGCGGGCGCCGGCCGCGGCGTCGCGGGCGTCCTCGCGCAGCATCGTCGCGGGGTGCGACAGGTCGGTCATGTGACCGGCCGGCGCGGCGGCCAGGAACGGGCCGGCGAGCGTCTCGACCCGGTTGCGGCCGTTCGCCTTGGCCCGGTAGAGGGCGCGGTCCGCCACCGCCATCAGGGCGGCGAGGCTGCCGCCGACGTCGCTGGTCGTCGCCACGCCGACGCTGACCGTCGAGGTCGGCCGCACCGCCCCGAGATCGAGCCGGCACGCCTCGAACTCGATGCGAATGCGCTCGGCGACCGCGAAGGCCTCGGCGAGGCTCGCGCCCGGCAGCAGGCAGGCGAACTCCTCGCCGCCGGTGCGGCCGAGCACGTCGGTCGGCCGCAGCACCCGTTCGGCGGTGTCGCAGAAGGCGCACAGCACCCGGTCGCCGGCCTGATGCCCGAACGTGTCGTTGACGTGCTTGAACTTGTCGATGTCGAGCATCAGCAGCGCCGCCTCGCCGCCGTCGGCGAGCAGCCGGCGCAGGATGCGCTCGCCGCGCTCGAAGAAGGCGCGCCGGTTGGCGACGCCGGTGAGCGGATCGACCAGCGCGGTCCGCTTGTGCTCGAGCACCAGGCGCTCCTTCGACATCGCCATCACCAGGAAGGCGAGCGAGAAGGAGAACAGCACGAGGCCGGCCGCCCCGAGCGGGACCAGGGTCGCCGTGAACGAGTTCTCGGGCGCCGGAAACACGAGCTTCTCGGCGATCGGGATGCGGATCAGCACGCCGAAAGCCTGCAGAAGAAGGATGAAGATGGTCGGCCAGCGCGAGACCAGCTCGGGATTCTTCGGTCGCAGATACTCCGACGCCGTGAGCAGCAGATAGGAGGAGATCAGGATCGCCGACACGCGGATGCGGAGCGGCATGTCGGTCCAGTAGAAGTCGAACTGGCACGCCACCATCCAGCCGACCGAGACGGCGAGCAGCACCGAGAGGCGCGGCTTGCGCCCCTCGAAGGTGCGGGCGCCCGTCCACATCATGCCGTAGCCGAACAGCTGGATCGGATTGCCGATGACGATCGAGATCTCGGGCGGGATCACGCCGCGCAGCACCACGAGCCCGGTGCCGACGACGACAAGGAGCAGCCCGCCGCCCCACCAGGCGAGCGTCTTCGACGTGCGGTCCTGCAGCCACGCGAACAGCAGCATGAAGCCGCTGATCGCCGCAGCGAACGCGGTCACGGCGAAGAGGGTGGGCTGATCAATGTGCATCGAGCATCCGATCGCGGCGTCCATTTGGCACGGCGCGAGGGTTCCGTTCTAGCCGATTCCGATGAGAGTCCTGTTCCCGATTGCGTAAAAGTTGGACCGGCTCCGACAAGGATTCGTCAACCATCGCGCCCCGTCCGGTCATGCCATGGTGAGATTGGCCGGCGCGCGGCCGGCGGCCGCCGGAGCGGCCGATCCGATGCCGCGCTCCGGCGAGATCCACTCCACACGATTGCGGCCGTTCGCCTTGGCCGCATAGAGGGCGCGATCCGCGCACTCCATCAGGGCCGCGAGGTCGTGCGCGCGGGGACCGGTCGCGGCCACCCCGATGCTGACCGAAACCGGATCGGCGGTGCCGATCGTCGGACCCTGGCCGGCGAACCAGTCGCGGATCCGCTCCGCGATCTGCACCGCGTCGGCCACGTTCGCGCCCGGCAGCAGACAGGCGAACTCCTCGCCGCCGGTGCGGGCGAGCAGATCGCTCGGGCGGAGCAGGGCGGAGGCGCCATTGCAGAAGAGCTTCAGTGCGGCGTCGCCGGCGGCGTGCCCCAGGCGGTCGTTGATCCGCTTGAACAGGTCGAGGTCGATCATCAGCACGGCCACCGGATGGCCGTCGGCGAGCATCCGGGCGAGCGTCCGCTCGCCGCGGTCGAAGAAGGCCCGCCGGTTGGCGATGCCGGTCAGCGGATCACGCAGGGCGTCGCGGCGGAGCTCGATCTCGACCCGGTCCTTCACCATCGCCATCACCAGGAACGGCATCGAATCGGCGGCGAGGAACAGCGCGATGGTCCACAGCGGGAACACGATCCCGACCTGGTCGGCCGGCACCGGGAAGACGAAGTAGGCAGCGAAGGGAATGCGCACCGCATACAGGGCCGCCTGGAAGGACAAGAGGCCGACCGTAAGGCCGCGCGACACCGACCGGAGGTCGGGCATCCGGGCATACACCCGGGCGGTCAGCGCCAGGATGACGACCGCCAGGACCGAGAAGGCCCGAAGGCGGAGTTCCTGCGAGTCCCGGAACGCCGGCAGTTGCCACAGCATCACCCAGGCGACGGCCCCGAACGAGCCGACCGCGAGTCGCGGCCGCGCCCCGGCGAACACGCGGGCGGCGCACCACATTCCGCCGTAAGCGGCGAGCCAGAGGCTGGCCCCGGCGACGATCGAGACCGCATCCGGCACCACGCCGCGGCCGACGACCACCACGGCCGCCACGGCCAGCAGCAGGGTCGCGCCGCTCCACCAGGCGAGCGTCGCCGCCTTCCGGTTCTGCCACCACGCCACGAGCAGCATCGGGCTGCTGGCCGCGGTCGCGAGGATCGCGACGGTGTACAGGGTCGGTAGGTCGAAGCGCATGCTCGTCGTCTCGGCCCACGCGGCGCTACGTGGGTAGCGGGGGAGTTACAACCCTGCCGGTCTAGGCGGTTTCGATCAAAGGTAGCCAGGGAGGGTGAAGATCCGGTTTCGACCGTCCCGCGATCCGTCCGCCGCGGACGTGCGCCACGGACTTGGCCGTGACGCCGGTGGGCGGGGGTTGGGCCCGGGTCGAATCCGCTGCTATGGGTCGGGATCGCTCGGCGAGCCATTCGAGGAGAGACAGCATGGACGTGAAGGCGGCGGTGGCGTTCGAGGCGGGCAAGCCTCTCGAGGTGACGACCGTGCAGCTCGAGGGACCGCGCGACGGCGAGGTCCTGGTCGAGATCATGGCGACCGGCATCTGCCACACCGACGAGTTCACGCTGTCGGGTGCCGACCCGGAGGGCCTGTTCCCGGCGATCCTGGGCCACGAGGGCGCCGGCATCGTCCGCGCGGTCGGGGCCGGGGTAACCTCGGTGAAGCCGGGCGACCACGTCATCCCGCTCTACACGCCCGAATGCCGGCAGTGCCCGTCCTGTCTCTCGCGCAAGACGAACCTCTGCACGGCGATCCGCGCGACCCAGGGGCAGGGGCTGATGCCGGACGGCTCGTCGCGCTTCTCGCTCGAGGGCAAGCCGATCCACCACTACATGGGGTGCTCGACCTTCGCCAACTTCACGGTTCTGCCCGAGATCGCGGTGGCGAAGATCCGCGAGGACGCGCCCTTCGACAAGGTCTGCTACATCGGCTGCGGGGTGACGACCGGCGTCGGCGCCGTGATCAACACGGCCAAGGTGGAGCCGGGATCGACCGCCGTGGTGTTCGGCCTCGGCGGCATCGGGCTCAACGTCATCCAGGGCCTGCGCCTGGTCGGCGCCGACATGATCATCGGGGTCGACATCAACAACGACAAGAAGGCGTGGGGCGAGCGCTTCGGGATGACGCATTTCGTCAACCCCAGGGAGATCGGCGGCGACCTCGTCCCGTATCTGGTGAATCTCACCAAGCGCGGGGCCGACCAGATCGGCGGCGCCGACTACACGTTCGACTGCACCGGCAACGTCACGGTGATGCGCCAGGCGCTGGAATGCTGCCACCGCGGCTGGGGCGTCTCGGTGGTCATCGGGGTGGCACCGGCCGGCGCCGAGATCCAGACGCGGCCGTTCCAGCTCGTCACCGGGCGGGTGTGGAAGGGCTCGGCCTTCGGCGGCGCCCGCGGCCGTACCGACGTGCCGCGCATCGTCGACTGGTACATGCAGGGCAAGATCGAGATCGACCCGATGATCACCCACACGCTGCCGCTCGCCGAGATCAACCGGGGGTTCGACCTCATGCACGCCGGCGAATCGATCCGCAGCGTCGTGGTGTACTGAGCGAGGGCTCTGCTCGTTCCATCGTCGTCCCGGGGCGCGGCGAAGCCGCGAGCCTCGTTCCTCAACAGCGGCCCCAGACTTCGGGTGCCCCGGACAAGGTGCGTCGGGCCGAAGGCTCGACGCGCCGCAGAGCCGGGGCCCAGGGGCCCCGGAGACGGCGGTCCGGCAAAGCCATCATGCGATCGCCCCTGGGTCCCGGGTCACGGCGCGATGCGCCGCGCCCGGGACACGAGGCTCGTTCCATACCGGGACCATTGGGGCCTGCGACCCCTTCCGACCCGCTCGCCATAGCCCGTCTGCCGCTTTTCCGGGCCGGACGGGTGGAAAAGCGCGGCGGGATCGTGTAGACGCGGCGCGCCGCCCTTATATGTCGCCGGTCGGCCCCCGCCCGTGATCGCGAGGCGGGGCTAGCCTCGGCCGGATGTCCGGGATTTTTCAGCGTCGTTTCGAGCGGACCGTTCCATGCAGACCGTCGTCATCGTCATCCACCTGATGATCGTGCTCGCCCTGATCGGGCTGGTGCTCCTGCAGCGTTCCGAAGGCGGGGCGCTCGGCATCGGCGGTGGCGGCGGATTCATGAGCAACCGCAGCTCCGGCAACGCGCTCACCCGGGCGACCGCGGTCCTGGCGGCGGCGTTCTTCGTCACCAGCCTCCTGCTGTCGGTGCTGGCCGGCATGTCGCACCGGCCGACCACGGTGATTCCGGCGGCCGACGGCCCGGCCGCCCCGGCGCCCGGCGCCCCGTCGCCGCTCGGCACCGGCGGCGGCGTGCTCGACCAGCTCCAGCGCGGCCAGCCGGCCGCCCCGGGCGCCCCGGCCGCGCCCTCGGCTCCGGCCCCCTCGGCGCCCGCTCCGGCCGCTCCCGCACCGGCGCCGTCCGGTCCGGAAGTGCCGCGTTCGCAGTGACGGCGGCCGGCCCCGCCGGCACGCATTCGGGCGGCGGCCCAGAGGGCCGCGCACCCCTGATCACCATCCCGTCATCCACCGCCGGGCGAGCCTCGCCCGGCGCCCGAGGATCTGGAGCCAAGCCATTGCGAGATGGCCTGAAAATTCATGCCGTTCCGGTGCCGGAGCGGATCGTCGGGTCTGCCTTGCGTGCAAAGACCTCGTCGAATCGTTCCAGCTTGGCTAGAGGTTGAGCCCCATGACGCGGTACATCTTCATCACCGGCGGCGTGGTCTCCTCCCTCGGCAAAGGCCTCGCTTCAGCGGCGCTCGGCGCGCTCCTGCAGGCGCGCGGCTACTCGGTCCGCCTGCGCAAGCTCGACCCGTATCTGAACGTCGATCCGGGCACCATGTCGCCGTACCAGCACGGCGAGGTGTTCGTCACCGACGACGGGGCCGAGACCGATCTCGACCTCGGCCATTACGAGCGTTTCACGGGCCGCCCGGCGACCCGCCAGGACAACATCACCACGGGCCGCATCTACCAGGAGATCCTCTCCAAGGAGCGGCGCGGCGACTATCTCGGCGCCACCATCCAGGTGATCCCGCACGTCACCAACGCCATCAAGGACTTCGTCCGCGAGGGCAGCGAGGGCTACGACTTCGTCCTGGTCGAGATCGGCGGCACGGTGGGCGACATCGAGGGCCTGCCGTATTTCGAGGCGATCCGCCAGTTCGGCATCGAGGTGCCGCGTGGCAGCGCCATCTACATCCATCTGACGCTGCTGCCCTACATCCCGTCGGCCGGCGAGCTGAAGACCAAGCCGACCCAGCACTCCGTCAAGGAGCTGCGCTCGATCGGCATCCAGCCCGACATCCTGCTGTGCCGGACCGACCGGCCGATCCCGAAGGAGGAGCGGCGCAAGCTCGGCCTGTTCTGCAACGTCCGCGAGAGCGCCGTCATCGAGGCGCGCGACGCCGACAACATCTACGCCGTGCCGGAGGCCTATCACGACGCCGGCTTCGACGCCGAGGTGCTGCACGCCTTCGGCCTGCCGGCCGACCGCGAGCCGGACCTGACCCGCTGGCGCACCATCAACGAGCGCATCCGCAACCCCGAGGGCGACGTCACCATCGCCATCGTGGGCAAGTACACGGGCATGAAGGACGCCTACAAGTCGCTGATCGAGGCGCTCAGCCACGGCGGCGTCGCCAACAAGGTGAAGGTCAATCTCGACTGGATCGAGAGCGAGGTGTTCGAGCGCGAGGATCCGGCGCCGTTCCTCGAGCACGTCCACGGGATCCTGGTGCCGGGCGGCTTCGGCCAGCGCGGCGCCGAGGGGAAGATCCGTGCCGCCCAGTTCGCCCGCGAGCGGAAGGTGCCGTATTTCGGCATCTGCTTCGGCATGCAGATGGCGGTCGTCGAGGCGGCCCGCAACCTCTGCGGGATCGCCGAGGCGAACTCGACCGAGTTCGGCGCCACCTCCGAGCCGGTGGTCGGCCTGATGACCGAGTGGATGCGCGGCAACGAGCTCGAGACGCGGGCGCAAGGTGGCGATCTCGGCGGCACCATGCGGCTCGGCGCCTACCAGGCCGAGCTCGCTCGGGGCAGCAAGGTCGCGGGCATCTACGGCGCGACCGAGATCTCCGAGCGCCACCGCCACCGCTACGAGGTCAACACCGGCTACAAGGACCGGCTGGAGCAGCACGGGCTGCGTTTCTGCGGCATGTCGCCGGACGGGCTGCTGCCCGAGATCGTCGAGTATGTCGACCATCCGTGGTTCATCGGCGTCCAGTTCCATCCCGAGCTGAAGTCACGCCCGTTCGCGCCGCACCCGCTGTTCGCCTCCTTCGTCGGCGCCGCGGTCGAGCAGAGCCGGCTGGTCTAGCCGGCGCGGCCCGGGCCACCGGCGGGCCGGGCGCGGGCGCAATGCAGGAAGGACACCGTCGATGAAGCACCTTCTCGCCGTCCTGGTGGCGCTCCTCGCGATCCTGTCGTGGACCTTCGCCGGCACCATCGTCGAGCTGGAGACCTACCGGTCCGCCAACGCCCAGGGCCTCTGCCACGTCGCCGACGTGAACTACGGGGCCGACGCCGGCGCCCGGGCGCAGCGCGAGCGCTGCCTCGCCGCGACCACCACCGGCACCAGCTTCACCCGGCACCTCCTGAACGCGCTCGGCTGGTTCTGAGCGATCGCGGCAAGCCTCTGTGAACCGTCCGGATCGATTCGCCCTGATCGGGGCGGCGCACACGCACTCGTGACTCGGGTCGCCCCGCGCCGGGCCGCTAGACTGGCCGCGGTGCATCATTCGAGGCGAGGGGCAAATGACCAGCGCATTTTCCACGGCGTTCCGCGCGACCGTGCCGGCGATTGCGGTTCTGCTCGCGGGACTCTCGTCGGCCGTGGCCGGGGACACGCCTATCCGGTCCGGATGGACCGAGATCGGCCCCTCGACGGCACAGTTCGGGCCGGTGCCGGTCATCCGGCTCGGCGCCATCGTCACGGCCGAGATGGCCGGTCCGGTGGTGATCCTGCGGACCGTCAAAGGCGAGATCCCGATCGATCGCGAGGCGTTCCTGCCGTATCTGACCGGTACGCCAGCCCCCGTGATGGCCCAGGGCGAAGATTAGAACGCTCCGCGCGCGCCGGCGCGTCGCCACGCGCGCTCTGCTATGATGGCCTGCGACGGGCCGGTCGGCGGGGCGGCCCGGGCGGAGCCGGCATGAGCCACGACATCTCCACCAAGGCGCAGGCGACCCGCGCGCACACGGCCCGCGCGGACTCGACCGACGTGCCGAGCCTCTATGACGCGGACATCCTGCTGTGGTCCGAGCAGCAGGCCGCGCTGATCCGCGCGCTCGGCCGCCGCCGCGACCTCCCGAACGACCTCGACATCGAGAACGTCGCCGAGGAGATCGAGAGCGTGGGACGGTCCGAGCTCGCCGCCGTCGAGAGCAAGATCGAGCTGATCATCTTGCATGTCCTGAAGCTGGTCCTGGAACCGGACGCGCCGCCGACTCGCCATTGGCGGGCCGAGATCGCCGGCTTCCATGCCGACCTGCGGCGCCGCTACAGCGCCTCCATGCGCCAGCGCATCGACCTCGACGCGCTGTGGCGGTCCGCCCGCCAGCAGGCCGCGCTGGCGCACGAGGGCACGCCGGTGCAGCCGGTCGTCGACGGCCTGCCGGAGGACTGCCCGTTCGCCCTCGACGACTTCTTGGGCGAACCGATCGATCCCGCCGCGCTGACGGCCCGGCTGCAGGCGCCGCCCTCGGCGCCCGCCTGATCGGGCTTTTACGCGCCCGCGGCCTCTGCCATCCGGGGCGGGACCGCCTCGCGCTGCGGCTGCATGAAGCCGTCGAAATACGCCGCCAGCGCCGCGTGGCCGTCGAGCGGCAGCACCTGCGCGACGTACTGGTCGGGCCGCACCACCACCATGCAGCCGGCGGCACGGTCGATGCCCCGCATGGCAAAGATGTCGTGCCCGCCCGTCCGGTGGTCGGCACAAAACACCTTCTCGTAGTCGCGTAAGCCGAGGCGGCCCTTGGTCGGCAGCAGCAGCGGCGGCAGTGTTCCGATGTCGAGCGTGCGGTGCGGCTCCTGGAACACCGCCCGCACGTCGATGACGGCGTCGATGTCCTCGCCGTCGCGTGTGTAGCGGTGCACCGGCGAAACCGGGTCGTCGGCGAGCCACGCGCACAGCCACCGCACCGTCGAGGTTTCGGCGGACAGATCACCGGCCGGGGCGAAGATAAAAATCCGGAAGCGCCCGTCCGCCTCGATCACGTGGCCGAGATGCACGGGCTTCGCGTCGGCGAGCCGCACCACGGGCGCCGAATGGAAGCGCGTTCCGACCACGAAACCGGTCGCGAGATGCTGGTGCCGCCCGTCGCCGGTCAGCAGCGCCGGCGCGTAGCGGGTCGCGGTGCCGGCCGTGTAGCGGCCGTGCGTGACGAAGTAGCGCCGCGTCGCCTCGGGGTCGACCTCGCGGCCGTCGGCATGTGCCGAGGCGAGCAGCGCGGCCCATTCGCGGTCGAAGTCGATCAGCTCCTTGGCGATGGCGCGCCGCTCGGCCGAGTAGGTGGCGAGCAGCCTCTCGGGGCTGCGCCCGCGCAGCACGGCGGCGAGCTTCCAGCCGAGATTGAAGGCGTCCTGCATGGAGACGTTCATGCCCTGGCCGGCCTTCGGGCTGTGGGTGTGGCAGGCGTCGCCGGCGATGAAGACCCGGGGCGCGTGGGTCGCGGTCTCGGCCTCCGGCACGTCGTCGAACTTGTCGGTGAGTCGCTGGCCGATCTCGTAGACCGACCACCACGGCACCTCCTTCGGGTCGAGCCGATAAGGATGGAGGATGCGCTGCGCCTTGGCGATCAACGCGTCGAGCGGGATGTGGCGGGCCGCGACGCGTTCGCCGGCGTCGAGCGCCGTCAGCTCGACATAGAGCCGCACCAGATGGCCGCCCTCGCGCGGGATCACGATGATGCTGCCTTCGTGCGCCGACTGGATCAGCGCCTTGCAGCGGATGTCCGGAAAGTCCGTGACGGCGAGCAGATCCATCACGCCCCAGGCGTGGTTCGCCGAGTCTCCGACGAGCTCGCGTCCGATCGCGGCCCGCACGGCACTGCGCGCGCCGTCGCAGCCGACGACGTATCGCGCCCGCACGGTCTCGGTCGTCGTGTCGTTCGCCGGCTCGGTGCGCTCCAGCGTCACGGTGACGCCGTCGGCATCGCGCACGAGCCCGACGACGCGCCGCGCGTAGAACGGCTCGAGCTTCGCCGCCGACTTGCGCATGCGCTCCAGATAGAAGTCGTGCACGCGCGCCTGGTTGAGCACGACGTGCGGAAACTCCGAGAGCCCGTCCTCGACGTCCTGCACGACGCCGCTGCGCGCGATCCTTTCGGGCGTCGCCGGGTCCGGGCGCCAGAAGGTCGTCTCGGTGATCCAGCACGCCTCCTTCAGCACCCGCTCGGCGAAGCCGAAGGCGTTGAACATCTCCATGGTGCGGCAGGCGATGCCGTCGGCCTGGCCGCGCCGCATCGGCTCGCTCTTCTGCTCGACGATGCAGGTTTTTATATCCGCGAAGGCGGCGAGCTGGGCCGCGAGCGTCAGCCCGGCCGGCCCGCAGCCGACGATCAGCACGTCGACCGACGCGGGGAGGGGTCCCTGCGCGCCGGCGAACGCGGGATAGCGATCCGCGGGATCGACAATCTCCGGATCGCCCGGCACGAAGCCGTCCTGATGGAACTGCATGCATCCTCCCGTCGGCGGACTTTTGTCTGTTGGCCGCCGTTGTCGTCCGCCGTCTTCGCCGTGCTCGTCCCACCCTCCGCTCATCCCCGCGAAAGCGGGGATCCAGGGCCATGGAGCGTGGAGCCTATGGGTCCCCGCCTTCGCGGGGACGAGCGGAAATTGGGTGTTCGCGCGACGACTGATATTGATCAGCATACTGACGATCAGTATGCTGTCAATCACGCGACACCCGACCGGACGCGACGTTCTCGAGCGAGGCCCGCATGGAGGATCCCAAGAACATGCCCGGCCATCTGGCGCGGCGGTTCCAGCAGATCGCCGTCGCCTGCTTCGTCGCCGAGGTGGAGAAGGCGGGCTTCGATCTCACGCCGGTGCAATACGCGGCGCTCGCCGCGATCGCCGCCCAGCCCGGAATCGATCAGATCGGGCTGGCCGGCCTGATCGCCTACGACCGCACCACCATCGGCGGCGTCGTCGACCGGCTGGTGCAGAAGGGTTTCGTGGTGCGCGAGGAGAGCCCGATCGACCGCCGCGCCCGCGTCCTCACCCTGACGCCGGCCGGCAAGACGACGCTGCGCGCCATCGGCCCGGCGGTCGCGGCGGCCCAGCGCACCATGCTGCGCGGCCTCGGCGCGCAGGAGCGCCGCGACCTCGTCCGCCTGCTGCAAAAGGCCGTCGCCGGCGGCAACGCGCTCAGCCGCGCCCCGCGGCGCGAGATGGCGGGGTAGGGCGGCGCGAAGCCGCCGTAGCCCGGCCGGAGCGAAGCGACGGCCGGGACGGGCCTCGCCGGAGGAATCGGCCGGGGAAGGGTCGGGGACAAGCCGCGCCGTGGGCTCCCGGGTTTCGCAGGCTCAACCCGGGCTACGGGTTCCATACGGGCACCGGTCGGATGCGGCGCGCCGTTGACCCGGCTCGCGGGGGGCGCCATGGTCCGCGCGCCATGACCATGTCCGTCACATTCGCTCCCTCGTCCGTCGTCGCCGTCGGCCCGTCCGAGAACCCGGTCCGGTTCGGCAATGCGCTGCCGCTGGCGCTGATCGCCGGCCCCTGCCAGATGGAGAGCCGCGCCCACGCGCTGGAGACCGCGGCGGCCGTCAAGGAGATCGCCGGGCGCGCCGGGATCGCCGTGGTGTTCAAGGCCTCGTTCGACAAGGCGAACCGCACCAGCCTGACGGGCGCCCGCGGGGTCGGGCTCGACGCGGCACTGCCGGTCTTCGCCGAGATCCGCGAGACGCTCGGGATGCCGGTGCTCACCGACGTGCACGACGCCGGCCAGTGCGCGCCGGTCGCCGAGGTGGTCGACATCCTGCAGATTCCGGCGTTCCTGTGCCGGCAGACCGACCTCCTGGTCGCCGCGGCGCGGACCGGGCGGATCGTCAACGTCAAGAAGGGCCAGTTCCTGGCGCCCTGGGACATGGCGAACGTCGTCGCCAAGGTGACGGGCGCGGGCAATGCGAACGTGCTGGTGACCGAGCGCGGCGCCTCGTTCGGCTACAACACGCTGGTCTCCGACATGCGGGCGCTGCCGATCCTGGCGCGCACCGGGGCTCCCGTGATCTTCGACGCCACCCATTCGGTGCAGCAGCCGGGCGGGCAGGGGACGTCGTCGGGGGGAGACCGCGCCTTCGTGCCTGTGCTGGCGCGCGCCGCCGTCGCGGTCGGGGTCGCCGGCGTGTTCATCGAGACGCATCCGGACCCGGACCGGGCGCCGTCCGACGGCCCCAACATGGTACCGCTCGCCGATCTCGAGGCGCTCCTGTGCCGCCTGGTCGCCTTCGACCGCCTCGCCAAGGAGGCTCTCGCCGAACCGGGTGATTGAACCCGCGGGCGCGGCGTCGCAACCTAGTCTCAGGACAAGGGGGAGACGCCATGCTGCTGCAATCGCTCGCCGGGCTGCCGGCCTTTCTGGCCTATCTGTGCACCGCGCTGGTCGCCTCGGTCCTCTACCTGTTGATCTACACGCGGGTGACGCATCACGACGAGTTCGTCCTGATCGCCAAGAACGTGCCGGGCGCCGCCGTGTCGCTCGGGCTGGCGCTGCTCGGCTTCGCGCTACCGGTGGCGAGCGCCATCGCCCACGCGGCCTCGATCCTCGACTGCGCCGTGTGGAGCCTGATCGCGCTCGCCGTGCAGATCGGCGTCTATTTCCTGGTGCGCATCCCGGTCCCGGATCTGTCGAACCGCATCGCCGCGGGCGAGCTCGCGCCGGCGATCTGGCTCGGCCTCGCCTCGCTCGCCGCCGGGGCGCTCAACGCCGCCTCGATGTCGTACTGAGCGCGGGCCGAAGGGGCCGAGGACATGAAACGCTCCACCCAGGTCGGGCTGGTGCTGATGTCGGCGCTCGGCGTCGGCGGCACCGCCTACATGCTGATGCCGGGCCGCGACTGCCGGCCGCCGGACACGCCGGAGCAGGCGGCGCTGCACGCACCGCTGACGCCCGGCGCCGCCGCCGCCGCGGTCCCGGCCCAACAGCAGAACTGCGCCCCGCGCGGCTCCTCCGGCTCGTCGGGACGCTGGAGCAGCAGCGGCTCGTCGTGGTGGCACGGCTCGTCGTCCTCGTCGTCGGGCCAGACCGGTCCGGTGGTCGCCAAGGCGGCGAGCGGCACCGCGTCGTCGGCCGCCTCGTCCTCCGGCATCGGCGCGACGCTCCGCAGCGGCTTCGGCTCGTTCGGTCGTGCCATGTCGTCGGGAGGCTGAGCGTGCAGCGCATCGCCTGCCCGGAGCGCGACGACTGGCGCGAGACCGCCGAGACGCACGGCTTCGCGTTCCACACCATCGACGGCGCGCCCTACTGGGACGAGACCGCCTACTATGGCTTCACGCTCGAAGAGATCGAGCGCGACATCGAGGCGCCGACCGCCGAGCTCGACGCGATGTGCCGCGAGCTGGTCGCCCGCGCGGTCGGGGACGAGCGGATCCTGACACTCCTGAAGATCCCGCAGGCCTACTGGACTTACATCGCGGCGAGCTTCAAGCGCGGCGATCCCTCGCTCTACGGCCGCTTCGACCTCTGCTACGACGGCACCGGGCCGGCGAAGCTGCTCGAATACAACGCCGACACGCCGACCGCGCTCTACGAGACCGGCGTGTTCCAGTGGCTGTGGCTGGAGGAGGCGATCGCGCGGCAGATCGTGCCGGCCGGCAGCGACCAGTTCAACGCGGTGCACGAGACGCTGATCGCCGGCTGGCGCAGCGTCGCCGACACGGTGGCGCGCCAGCAGGGCGAGCCGGTCGGCACCGTGCACCTCGCCGGCGCGCTGGAGAGCGCCGAGGATCTCGGCACGCTCTCCTATCTGGAAGACACGGCCCGGCAGGCCGGCCTCGACACCGTGACGATCGCGATGGACCGCATCGGCCGCAAGCGCAACGGCGACTTCGTCGACGAGCAGGACCGGCCGATGACCCTCGCCTTCAAGCTCTATCCCTGGGAGTGGATGTTCCGCGAGCAGTTCGGCCGGTATCTTCCCGGCGCGTCGACGCGCTGGATCGAGCCGCCCTGGAAGGCGATCCTGTCGTCGAAAGGCATCCTGCCGCTGCTGTGGTCGATGGCGCCGAACCATCCGAACCTGCTGCCCGCCTATTTCGAGGACGACCCGGAGGCGGGCCGGCTCGGCGAGTCCTACGTGCGGAAGCCGCTCTACTCGCGCGAAGGCGCCAATGTCGCCATGGTGGTGGGCGGCGAGGTGCTCGACTCCGACAGCGGGCCCTACGGCGCGGAGGGCTTCGTGCGCCAGGCCGTCGCCGCGCTGCCGCGCACGGCGGGCGGGTATCCGGTGCTCGGATCCTGGATCGTGAACGGCGAGGCCTGCGGCCTGTCGATCCGCGAGGACGCCTCGCCGATCACCAAGAACACCTCGCGCTTCCTGCCGCACGCGATCCTGCCCTGACGGCGGTGCGGACATTCCGGCGCGCCGCGATCTTGTCGCGCCGTCGCGGTCCTGTACAACACCGCGCATGAGTTCTCCCGCCAGCGACGACAGCGCCGACCCGCCGGGAACCGGACGGGTGCTGGCGGTCGTCGCGCTGGCGCTGTTCTCGACCAGCCTGTTCATGCGCGCCATCGACCCGGTGATCCCGCAGATCGCCGCCGGCTTCCAGATGGATGTCCGCACCGTCGCGCTGCTCTCCACCGCCTATGCGTTGCCCTATGCGCTCGCCCAGCCGGTGCTCGGCAGCCTCGGCGACACGGTCGGCAAGGTGCTGGTGCTGAAGCTCTGCCTAGTGCTGAGCATCTTCGCCGGCTTCCTCGGCGCCTTCGCGCCGGACTTTTCGACGCTGTTCGGATCGCGCGTGCTGGTCGGCATGGTGTCGGGCGGCATCTTTCCGATCGCGCTCGCCATCGGCGGCGATCTGGTGCCGGTCGCCAAGCGTCAGATCGCGTTCAGCCGGCTGCTCGCGGCCGCGATGCTCGGCAACGTGCTCGGCTCGCCGCTCGCCGGGCTGATCGCCGACACGGTCGGCTGGCGCGGCGTCTTCGCGCTGGTCGCGGCCATCGCGGTCGTCGCGCTCGTCGCCGTGCAGGTCGGATTTCGCGGCATGGCGATCGACACACGCACTCGCTTCGAGATGATCACCGTCGTGCGCGGCTACCGCGCCGTGTTCAGGAATCCGCTGGCGAAGTTCTGCTTCCTCGCCGTGTTCCTCGAAGGCACGTTCCTGCACGGGCTGTTTCCGTTCGTCGCGGCGCTGCTCGCCGAGCGCGGCGAGGGCCGCGCCGCGATCGCCGGCGTGGTGATCGCCGGCTTCGCAGTCGGCGGCTTCGTCTATTCCGGGCTGATCTCGGTGCTGCTGCGCCGGCTCGGCGAGCGCGGCCTGATGCGCGGTGGCGGCGCCTTGATGGCGATCGGCCTCGCTGTGGTGACGCTCGGCTTCGTCTGGCCGGTCGAGTTCATGATCTTCATGGTGATCGGGCTCGGCTTCTACTCGCTGCACGGCGTCATCCAGATCTACGTGACCGAGCTGGCGCCGTCGGCACGCGGCACCGCGGTCGCGCTGCACGGCTGCTCGTTCTTCCTCGGGCAGGCGCTCGGCCCGGTCGTCTACCGCACCGGCTTCGACCATGTCGGCGTCTCCGCCACCAGCACGCTCGCCGGCCTGGTGCTGTTCGGCACCGGGCTGATGTGCGCCGCGGTCCTGCGGCGACCGGCGAAGCCGGAGCCTGACGCGCGCGGCGGCTGATCGCCGAACGTCCCACGTCGCGCCGCGACCCATCGTGATCGCGCATCGCCGCTCCGCTCTTGCGGCGGCGGCCCGGATCGTCCATCATTCCCTCACGGCCTGGGGTGCCGCGCAGGTGCGCGGCTGAGATCACACCCACTGAACCTGTCTGGGTCATTCCAGCGAAGGGAGCCGCCGATGGCAGCTGAATCACGTCCGTATTCTGAAACGAACGCCACGCGGGCGCGCGCGCCCGATCAGGCCCCGGCCCCCGATGTCGTGATCATCGGGGCCGGCGTCTGCGGGCTGGGCATCGCCTGGCGACTGGCGCAGCGCGGCCTCGCCGTCACGGTGCTCGACCAAGGCGCCCTCGGCGCCGCGGCGAGCTGGGTCGCCGGCGGCATGCTGGCCGCCTGCGCCGAGGCCGAGCCCGGCGAGGAGGAACTGGTCCGGCTCGGCCGGCATGCGCAGCGCCTGTGGCCCGGCTTCGCGACCGAGCTTCTGGAGGCGACCAGCATCGACGTCGATCTGCGCACCGAAGGCACCCTGGTGGTGGCGCCGACCGCCGACGAGCGCGCCCGTCTCCTCCATCATCACGCGTTCCAGACAGGCCTCGGCCTGACACTCGACTGGCTGACGCCGGCGGAGGTCCGCCGGCGCGAGCCGCATCTCGCAGCCGGGATCACCGGCGCGGTGTTCAGCCCGGAGGACCATCAGGTCGCGACCCGGTCGCTCACCACGGCGCTGATCCGCGCGGCCGAGCGGGCCGGCGTCACCCTGCGGCCGCACACCGCGGTCGCGCGCATCGTCGTCGAGAACGGCCGCGCCACCGGCGTGGAGCTTTCCGACGGCACGCGCATCGCCGCCGGAACCGTGGTGCTGGCCGCCGGGGCCTGGTCGCGCGGCATCGAGGGGGTCGCCCCCGCCGCCCGCCCGCCGGTGCGGCCGATCAAGGGGCAGGTGATCGTCCTGAAGATGGATGCCGCCGCGCCGCTGCTGACTCACGTTCTCTGGGCGCCGGGTTGTTATCTGGTGCCGCGCCGCGACGGCCATCTGATCCTCGGCGCCACCGTCGAGGAGAAGGGCTTCGACACCGCGATCACGGCCGGCGGCATCTTCGCATTGCTGGAGGCCGCGTGGCGGGTGCTGCCGGCGATCGAGGAGCTGCCGATCGTCGACACGGTCGTAGGCCACCGGCCCGGCAGCCGCGACGACGCGCCGATCCTCGGCGCTTCGGAGGTGCCGGGGCTCGTCTACGCCACCGGCCACCACCGCAACGGCATCCTGCTGGCGCCCGTGACGGCCGACGCCGTCGCCCGGCTGGTGGCCGGCGAGGGGACCGATCCGGCGATCGCCGCGTTCGGCATGGAGCGGTTCGCGGCGAAAGCCGCGGCCTGACCGGCGCGAGGATCAACAATGACCGATGTGACACCGGCGCCCGGCGGCGCCGGCGAGACCAATGCGAGAGACACCATCACGGTGAACGGCGTCGCGGAGCCGCACGTCGCGGCGACGATCGCGGCGCTGCTGACCGAGAAGGACATCGACTCCGGCGCCCGCGGCATCGCGGTCGCCGTCAACGGACGGGTGGTTCCGCGCACCGCCTGGAGAACCACGGCGCTCGCATCCGGCGACGCCGTCGAGATCGTGCGGGCACGGCCCGGAGGCTGACATGAGCATCGAGACCAACACCGACCCGCTGGTGATCGCCGGGCGCAGCTTCGCGTCGCGCCTGTTCCTCGGCACCGCCGGCTACCCGAACCGCAAGGTGATGCTCGACGCGATCGCGGTGAGCGGCACCGAGATGGTGACGGCGGCGATCCGCCGGATCAGCCTCGCCGGCGAGGAGGAGAGCCTGGTCGACCTGATCGGCGACAAGGCGCACTTCCTGCCCAACACGGCCGGCTGCCAAACGGCGCGAGACGCCGTGCTGACCGCCGAGCTCGCCCGCGAGGCGCTCGGCACCGACTGGATCAAGCTCGAGGTGATCGGCGACCGCGAGCTCCTCTATCCCGACGTGGAAGAGCTTCTGAGGGCGACCGAGACCCTGGTCGCGGCCGGCTTCACGGTGCTGCCCTACTGCAACGACGACCCGATCACCTGCCGGAAGCTCGCCGATGCCGGGGCGGCGGCCGTGATGCCGCTCGGCGCGCCGATCGGCTCGGGCCTCGGCATCTGCAATCCGGTGATGATCGAGACGATCTGCGCCCGCTCGCCCGTGCCGGTGGTGCTCGACGCCGGCATCGGCACGGCCTCGGAGGCGGCGCTCGCCATGGAGCTCGGCTGCTCGGCCGTGCTGCTCAACACGGCGGTGTCGAAGGCCAACGACCCGGTGCGGATGGCGGCCGCCATGCGGGCCGGCGTCGAGGCCGGGCGGCTCGCGTCGCGGGCCGGCCGCATCCCGCGCAAGCGTTACGCCGAGCCGTCGAGCCCGCAGCTCGGCCTGGTCGGCACGTGAATGCTACCGCACCCGACGAGCCGTCATGCGCGGCCTTGTGCCGGGCATCCACGTCTCTCGGCCGCCGGTCATGGCGAAGACGTGGATGGCCGGGACGAGCCCGGCCATGACGGCGCTGAAGTCCCCCGACCGCCTGCCGGCACGGCTGCTGCTGGTCACCGACCGGCGGCAGGCGGTGCGGCCGCTGGCCGAGATTCTTCAGGCGGCCTTCGCGGCCGGCTGCCGGTTCGCCAGCATTCGCGAGAAGGATCTCAGCGAACCCGCGCAAGTCGTCTTGACGAAAGAGTTATTGCCGATCGCCGAGCGGCACGGCGCGATCCTGGTGCTGCATGGACGGCCGGAGGTCGCGCGCGCCGCCGGCCTCACCGGCGTGCATCTACGCGGCGGGTCCGACCCGCGTCCGGCTCGCGACCTGTTCGGCCCGGTCGGGCTGATCGGCGTCTCGGTGCACGCGCCGGCCGAAGCGGGGCGGCTCGATCCCGACCTCGTTGCCTGGGCGATCGCCGGCCCGGCTTTCGCGACCGCCAGCAAGCCGGGCTACGGGCCGGCGCTCGGACCGGCGGGCGTCGGCGCGATCGCGGCGGCCTGCCCGGTGCCGGTCCTGGCGATCGGCGGCGTCACGGCCGAAGCCATCCCGGACCTGCTCGCCGCAGGGGCCGCCGGCGTCGCCGTGATGGGCGCCGTGATGCGGGCGGGCGACCCGGGCGCCGAGATCGAATCGCTGCTCGCCGCGCTGGCCGCGGCGGCGCCGGCTCAGCCGCGCCCCCGGTAGGTCGGGACCCCCTGGTCCGGCACCCAGACGCCGGCCGGCAGCTTGCCGGCCTGGAAGAACACGTCGATCGGCATGCCGCCGCGCGGATAGAAGTAGCCGCCGATCCGCAGCCAGCGCGGCTTCAAAGCGGCGACCAGCCGCTTGCCGATCGCCACGGTGCAATCCTCGTGAAATGAACCGTGGTTGCGGAAGCTGTTGAGATACAGCTTCAAGGATTTCGATTCGACCAGCCAGGCGGCCGGCACGTAGTCGATGACCAGGGTCGCGAAGTCGGGCTGGCCCGTCACCGGGCACAGCGAGGTGAACTCGGGGAACGTGAAGCGCGCCACATAGGGCGTGTCGGCGTGCGGGTTCGGCACCCGGTCGAGCGTCGCCGTCTCGGGCGAATCGGGGATCGGGGTCGGCGTGCCGAGCTGCAGCGGGGCGCCGGCGCGGCGGCCGGGCGACGGGCGGGGGCGGGCGGTGCGAGGCATGTCGTTCTCCGGTCGCGCGAGGCGACCATGATGGCTCGGCGTGCGCGACCATGATGCCGCGGCATGCGCCGAGGACGCTTGGCCGGTTCGGTTAGGCCTGTTAAGACACCGTCACCCCCCAGACAAGCCATGCGGGAGCCTTTGATGACCGCCATCGTGGACATAATCGGCCGCGAGATTCTCGATAGTCGCGGCAATCCGACCGTCGAGGTCGACGTGGTGCTCGACGACGGCTCCAAGGGCCGCGCCGCGGTTCCGTCCGGTGCCTCGACCGGCGCCCACGAGGCCGTCGAGCTGCGCGACGGCGACAAGGCGCGCTACGCCGGCAAGGGCGTCACCAAGGCGGTCGAGGCCGTCAACGGCGAGATCTACGACGCCATCTCGGGCTTCGACGCCGAGGAGCAGGTGCTCATCGACGACACGATGATCAAGCTCGACGGCACGCCCAACAAGGCGCGCCTCGGCGCCAACGCGATCCTGGGCGTTTCTCTCGCAGTTGCGAAGGCGGCGGCGACCGCCAAGGGCCTGCCGCTGTATCGCTATGTCGGCGGCACCTCGGCCCGCGTCCTGCCGGTTCCGATGATGAACATCGTCAACGGCGGCGCCCACGCCGACAATCCGATCGACTTCCAGGAATTCATGATCATGCCGGTCGGCGCGGCGAGCTTCGCCGAAGCGCTGCGCACCGGCGCCGAGATCTTCCACGTGCTCAAGGCGGGCCTCAAGGCCGCCGGCCACAACACCAATGTGGGCGACGAGGGCGGCTTCGCGCCGAACCTGCCGTCGGCCGACGCAGCGCTCGACTTCGTCGTCAAGGCGATCGAGAAGGCCGGCTACAAGGCGGGGCAGGACGTCTATATCGGCCTCGACTGCGCCTCCACCGAGTTCTTCAAGGACGACGCCTATCACTATGAAGGCGAAGGCAAGAAGCGCTCCCGCGACGAGCAGGTGAAGTACCTCGCCGACCTCGTGGCCCGCTACCCGATCGTCACCATCGAGGACGGCATGGCCGAGGACGACTGGGAGGGCTGGAAGGCGCTCACCGACGCCATCGGGGCGAAGTGCCAGCTGGTCGGCGACGACCTGTTCGTCACCAACGTCGCCCGCCTCTCGCAGGGCATCAAGAAGGGCATCGCCAACTCGATCCTGGTGAAGGTCAACCAGATCGGCTCGCTCACCGAGACGCTCGCCGCCGTCGAGATGGCCCACAAGGCCGGCTACACGGCGGTGATGTCGCACCGGTCGGGCGAGACCGAGGATTCGACCATCGCGGATCTGGCGGTCGCGACGAACTGCGGGCAGATCAAGACCGGCTCGCTCGCCCGCTCCGACCGGATCGCCAAGTACAACCAGCTCCTGCGCATCGAGGAGGAGCTCGGCAGCCAGGCGATCTATGCCGGCCGCGGCGCGCTGAAGGCGCTGGCCTGATCCGACCCGCGACCGGTGTCGCGGCGGCGACGCCCCGACGCCTCGACACCACTCACCGCGACCGAAAAGACACGGAAGCCGGCGCCTTGCGCCGGCTTCCTGCTGTGAGAGTACGGATTAAACCGCATTTTAACGGACGTGGCGCCCTATGGGCTCATTATGGTGTCGCGTCCCCGTATAAGATCGATCGTCACGGCGCTCTGCCTCTATGTGCTGGCGTCGCTGATGATCGGCTATTTCGGAATCAACGCCTACACGGGCAGTCGCGGCATCAACGCGCGCAAGGATCTCGATGCCCAGATCGCCGAGCTGACCGCCGATCTCGCAGTTGCGAAGGCGGAGCGCGAGGTCTGGCAGCGGCGCGTCGCGCTGCTGAAATCCGAAAGTCTGGATCCCGACCTGCTGGACGAGCGGGCGCGGTCGCTGCTCAACTTTGTCGATCGCCGCGACATCGTGATGATCGTCAAGTCGCGCTGATCCGCCACGGCGGCCGGCGGTGGCATGGCTTGCTCCCTGCAAGCCCAAGCCACATATGAAAAATCAGCACAGGTTTCGACGTCCGGACCATCCTTTCGTAGCGTCTCGAATTCGGCTATGGGGTTGATCGTTCGTCGCCACACCCCGAGGTCACGATGGCTTCCCAAAAGAAAGTCGCCGACACGCCTGCGCCGACCAGCCGGCCGTCGATCCTGCCCATAGACGCTTCTCCCGTGCAGGAGCTCGGCCGCGACGCGGATCTGAAAGCGTATCGCGACATGCTGCTGATCCGCCGCTTCGAGGAGAAGTCGGGTCAGCTCTACGGGATGGGGCTGATCGGCGGCTTCTGCCATCTCTACATCGGCCAGGAGGCCGTGGTGGTGGGCATGCAGCTCGCCATGACGGAGGGCGACCAGGTCATCACCGGCTATCGCGACCACGGCCACATGCTCGCCTGCGGCATGGATCCGCGCGGCGTGATGGCGGAGCTGACCGGCCGGCGCGGCGGCTACTCCAAGGGCAAGGGCGGCTCGATGCACATGTTCAGCCGCGAAAAGCACTTCTACGGCGGCCACGGCATCGTCGGCGCCCAGGTGTCGCTCGGCACCGGGCTCGCCTTCGCCAACAAGTACCGTGACAACGGCAATGTCTGCCTCACCTATTTTGGCGACGGCGCCGCCAATCAGGGCCAGGTCTACGAGAGCTTCAACATGGCGGCGCTGTGGAAGCTGCCTGTCGTCTACATCATCGAGAACAACCGCTACGCCATGGGCACCTCGGTGCAGCGCGCCTCGGCCCAGGTCGATCTCTCCAAGCGCGGCGCCTCGTTCAACATCCCGGGCGAGCTGGTCGACGGCATGGACGTGCGCGCCGTGAAGGCCGCCGGCGACCGCGTGCTCGAGTACTGCCGCAGCGGGCAGGGGCCCTACATCCTCGAGATGAAGACCTACCGGTATCGCGGTCACTCGATGTCGGATCCGGCCAAGTACCGCACCCGCGAAGAGGTCGAGAAGGTCCGCGTCGAGAGCGATCCGATCGAGCAGTCGCGCGCCCGCATCCTCGCCCACGGCTGGGCCGACGAGGACGCGCTCAAGGCGATGGACGCCGACGTCCGCAAGATCGTCAACGAGGCCGCCGAGTTCGCGACCTACGATCCGGAGCCGGACGCCTCCGAACTCTACACCGACATTCTGCGCTGATCGCGGCGCCATCCGGACAACGAGGGTCGAACCCCCATGCCAACCCAGATCCTGATGCCGGCTCTCTCGCCCACGATGGAGAAGGGCAACCTCTCCAAATGGGTCAAGCAGGAGGGCGACAAGGTGAAGGCCGGCGACGTGATCGCCGAGATCGAGACCGACAAGGCGACCATGGAGGTCGAGGCGATCGACGAGGGCACGCTCGGCAAGATCCTGGTGCCGGCCGGCACTGCCGACGTCGCCGTCAACACGCCGATCGCCGTGATCGTCGCCGACGGCGAGGATGCGAGCGCCGCCGCGACGCCGGCCGCCCAGAACAAGGCGTCACAGTCGGCCCCGCCCGCGGCGGCTCCCGCCGCGGCACCGACCCCGGCTGCTGCGCCAGTCCCGGCCGCGCCCGCCGTGCCGGAGCTCGCCGAAGAGACTCACGAAGGCGCCGAGCTCGTCACCATGACGGTGCGCGAGGCGCTGCGTGACGCCATGGCCGAGGAGATGCGCCGCGACGGCGACATCTTCGTCATGGGCGAGGAGGTCGCCGAGTATCAGGGCGCCTACAAGGTCACCCAGGGCCTCCTTCAGGAGTTCGGCGCGCAGCGCGTCGTCGACACGCCGATCACCGAGCACGGCTTCGCCGGCCTCGGCGTCGGCGCAGCGCTCGCCGGCCTCAAGCCGATCGTCGAGTTCATGACCTTCAATTTCGCCATGCAGGCGATCGACCAGATCATCAATTCGGCCGCCAAGACGCTATACATGTCGGGCGGTCAGATGGGCTGCTCGATCGTCTTTCGCGGGCCCAATGGGCCCGCCGCGCGCGTCGGCGCCCAGCACAGCCAGGACTACTCGTCCTGGTACTCGCACATCCCAGGCCTCAAGGTGGTGGCGCCCTACACGGCGGCCGACGCCAAGGGCCTCTTGAAGGCCGCGATCCGCGATCCGAACCCGGTGATCTTCCTGGAGAACGAGATTCTCTACGGCCAATCGTTCCAGGTGCCGAAGGTCGACGACTGGCTGGTGCCGATCGGCAAGGCGCGGGTCGCCCGCACCGGCAAGGACGTCACGCTGGTCGCCTGGTCGATCGGCATGACTTATGCGCTGAAGGCCGCCGAAAAGCTGGCGGAGCAGGGGATCGACGCCGAGGTGATCGATCTGCGTACCATCCGCCCGATGGACACCGAGACGATCGTCGCGTCGGTGAAGAAGACCGGCCGCTGCGTCGTCGTCGAGGAGTGCTGGCCGCAGTCCGGCGTCGCCTCCGAGATCGCCACCCGCATCATGGAGCACGCCTTCGACTGGCTCGATGCGCCGGTGGCGCGCGTGTCCGGCAAGGACGTGCCGATGCCCTACGCCGCCAATCTCGAGAAGCTGGCGCTGCCGTCGGTCGACGAGGTGGTCGAAGCGGCGCGCGCCGTCACGTATCGGTGACGCCATGGCACGCTCCAAGACCGACGACCTCTACCACGCGCTGCCGATCGCCGAGGATGCGCTCGCCAATGGCGGCGTCGAGATCCTCCGGGCCGGGCTGATCGACGACGAGCTGTTCGTCACCGCCCGCCATGCCTTCGACGACCCCGCCACCTGGGGCGAGGTCCTGGCGGAGATCACCCGCAAGCTCGCGCAGATCTACTCGCTGGAGACCGACCTCACCGAGGCCGAGGCGCTGGCCGAGATCGAGGAGGCCTACGCGGCCGACCTCGGCGCCAAGGAGGTGGACGACACGCCGCCGCCCCGTCCGGCGACCTCGCGAAAGTCGCCGGCCCGCAAGGCGGCCGCTGCGCCTGCCGGAAAGCGGGCACCCGCGAAGCCCGCGACCGCCAAGAAGACTCCGACGAAGAAGCCGGCCGCCGGCAAGTCTGTCGCCGCCAAGGCGACCAAGATACCGGCCAAGACGACGGCGAACAGCAAGCCCGTCGCGAAGAAGCCGGCGCCGCGCGCCCGGCCGCGCTGACGCGCCGCGTTCCGCGGCCGGCACGTCCGGCCGCGCCCGATCCGAGACGGCGCCCCCCGTGACCGGCGCCGACCGTCGCGCCCAACTGGAAGACACTCCCGATGCCCATCAACATCCTGATGCCTGCGCTCTCGCCCACGATGGAGAAGGGCAACCTCGCCAAGTGGCTCAAGAAGGAGGGCGACAAGGTGCGCTCCGGCGACGTGATCGCCGAGATCGAGACCGACAAGGCGACGATGGAGTATGAGGCGGTCGACGAGGGCACGATCGCCAAGATCCTGGTGCCGGCCGGCACCGCCGACGTCGCCGTCAATGCGCCGATCGCCGTGCTGGCGGTCGAAGGCGAGGTGGTCACCCAGGTCGCTGCGGCCGGGGCGAAGGCCGGTGCGAAGCCCGAAGCGCCGAAGGCCGATGCCAATCCGGCCGCGAGCGCCGCCCAAGGAAGCGCCGCGCAGGGGCAGGGGGCTCCGCCGCCCGCCTCCGCGCAGGCCTCCGCCGGGGCGGCCGGCACGGTGCCGCGCGCCGGCCTGCACGACACGGCGTCCGGACCGGCCGCGCATCAGGCGAACGGCGGCACCCGCCAGTTCGCCTCGCCGCTCGCCCGCCGGCTCGCCAAGGAGGCCGGCATCGATCTCGGCCGCGTCGAGGGCTCGGGCCCGCACGGCCGCGTCGTCGCCCGCGACATCGAGGCGGCGCGTGGCGGCAAGGGCCTGAAGCCCGCGGCTGCGGCGACGCCCGGCGCGCCGGCGGCCGCCCCGATGCCGGCGCTCGCGCCCTCCGACGAGGCGATCAAGGCGCTCTATCCCGAGGGCTCCTACGACTTCGTTCCGCACGACCAGATGCGCCGCATCATCGCGCAGCGCCTGCAGGTCGCGAAGCAGACGATCCCGCATTTCTATCTCACCGTCACCTGCACGATCGACGGCCTGCTGGCGGCCCGCGAGGCCGTCAACGCCTCCGCGCCGAAGGACAAGGACGGCAAGCCGGCCTGGAAGCTCTCGGTCAACGACTTCGTCATCAAGGCGCTGGCGATGGGCCTGAAGACGGTGCCGGACGCCAACGTCACCTGGACGGAGGCGGGGCTGCTCAAGCACAAGTCCGCCAACGTCGCCGTGGCGGTCGCGATCCCGGGCGGCCTGATCACGCCGGTGATCCGCAGCGCCGACACGAAGTCGTTGTCGGTCATCTCGGCCGAGATGAAGGATTTTGCGACACGCGCCCGGTCGCGCCGGCTGAAGCCGGAGGAGTATCAGGGCGGCGCGACGGCGGTGTCGAATCTCGGCATGTACGGCATCGAAGAATTCGCCGCCGTGATCAACCCGCCGCACGCGACGATCCTGGCGGTCGGCGCCGGCGCCCAGGTGCCGGTCGTGAAGGACGGCGCGATCACGGTCGCCACCCAGATGAAGATCACGCTCTCCACCGACCACCGCGCCGTCGACGGCGCGCTCGGCGCCGAGTTTTTGGGGGCGATCAAGCGCTTCATCGAGAACCCGGTGATGATGGTGGTTTGAGCACGCGGCGCGACCACGCGGAGACGCGGAGCCGGGAAGGGGTCCGATGAGCGACGGCGGCGGCACCGCGAAGAACGTGGTGGTGACCTTCTTCCCGATGGCCATCGCTGTGCTGTCGCTCGTCACGTCGATCTACAACGGCTGGCTCAACAACAAGTTCGTCGGCATCATCCAGGGGAATGTCGGCCGCGTCGAGTACATGCGGACCTGCAAGGAGATCATCGACGCCTACTTCCTCGTGAAGGTGCGGGTGGGGTTGCTGGCCGACGCCGCGCGTGGCGCACCGGCCGGAGCGGAGCTCGGGCGCGAGCGGGCCGAGGCGGAGGTTGCGGTGGCGAAGTTCGCGGCGCTCGGCACCTATCTCGCCAATCTGCGCGACGAGGCGATCCGGGCCCGCTACACCGAGCTGTCGCGCCGGCTCGAGGCGCTCGTCCGCGAGCGCGGCGGGTCGGGCGACGCAGCGACCCGCTTCCAGGCCGCCGACACGATCTTCGCCGAGCTGAACGCCGACTGCGTCAGGAGCGCCAAGGACATGCCGCTGTGAGCGAGACGAAGGCACCGGCGGGACGCTTGCACCGGCACGCGGCGATGCCCATGTCGCACCGTGTGCGGACCAGGAGACCGGCATGACCGAGCCGAGCGACGCCATCATCCCGATCCTGCAACGAATCCAGGCGGGTATCGCCGAGACGAAGCGGGACATCGGCCGACGCATCGAGACGGTCGGCGAGACCCTGGCACATCACGGCGAGAAGCTCGAGACGATCGAGGGATATCTGACCTACGGCCTCGGTCTCACGGCCCGAAATCTTTCCGACATCGAAACCCTCAAGGCCGACATCGAAGAGATCAAGCGCCGCGTCGCGGCCTTGGAACGGCGCTGAAAATTATCCCCCCGAAGCGCCCGCCGCTCCCGGCGGGCCGCCTCTCCGCCCGGAGAGGATCAGCCGACCAGAGAAGCGAATGTCCGACACCTCCTTCGACGTCATCATCATCGGCTCCGGCCCCGGCGGCTACGTCACGGCGATCCGCGCCGCGCAGCTCGGCTTCAAGACCGCGATCGTCGAGAAGTCGCACCTCGGCGGCATCTGTCTCAACTGGGGCTGCATCCCGACCAAGGCGCTGCTGCGCTCGGCCGAGATCTATCACTACATGCAACACCCCGAGGTCTACGGGCTGAAGGCCGAGAACGTGTCGTTCGATCCGGCCGCCGTGGTGAAGCGCTCGCGCGGCGTCTCGAAGCGGCTCAACGACGGCGTCGGCTTCCTGATGAAGAAGAACAAGGTCTCGGTGATCTGGGGCGCCGCCACGGTCGACGCGCCCGGCAAGATCTCGGTGGCGGCGTCGAAGACCGAGGCGCCGAAGGGCGCGCTCGGCCCGGGCAGCTATCAGGCCAAGCACATCATCGTGGCGACCGGCGCGCGGCCGCGCGTGCTGCCGGGGCTCGAGCCCGACGGCAAGCTCGTGTGGACCTATTTCGAGGCCATGGTTCCGGAGAAGATGCCGAAGTCGCTCCTCGTCGTCGGCTCCGGAGCCATCGGCATCGAGTTCGCCTCGTTCTACCGGACCATGGGCGCCGACGTGACGGTCGTCGAGGTGCTGCCGCAGATCCTGCCCGTCGAGGACGCCGAGATCGCGGCGTTCGCGCGGAAGCAGTTCGAGAAGCAGGGCTTCAAGATCCTCACCGGCGCCAAGGTGACGAAGCTCGACAAGAAGGCGGACAGCGTCACGGCGACGATCGACGACGGCAAGGGCGGCACCCAGACGCTCACGGTCGACCGCGTGATCTCGGCCGTCGGCGTCGTCGGCAACATCGAGAACCTCGGATTGGAAAAGCTCGGCGTGAAGACCGACCGCGGCACGATCGTCACCGACGGGCTCGGCAAGACCAACGTGCCGGGCCTCTACGCGATCGGCGACGTCGCCGGCCCGCCGATGCTGGCTCACAAGGCCGAGCACGAGGGCGTCATCTGCATCGAGGCGATCAAGGGCCTGCACCCGCATCCGCTCGACAAGTCGAAGATCCCGGGCTGCACCTACTGCTCACCGCAGATCGCCTCGGTCGGCCTAACGGAAGCCAAGGCGAAAGAGCAGGGGCTCGACATCCGGGTCGGCCGCTTCCCGTTCGCCGGCAACGGCAAGGCGATCGCGCTCGGCGAGGATCAGGGTCTCGTCAAGGTGATCTTCGACAAGAAGACCGGCCAGCTTCTCGGCGCCCACATGGTCGGCGCCGAGGTGACCGAGCTGATCCAGGGCTATGTCGTCGCGATGAATCTCGAGACGACCGAGGAAGAGCTGATGCACACGGTCTTCCCGCATCCGACCCTGTCTGAGATGATGAAGGAGGCCGTGCTCGACGCCTACGGCCGCGTGCTCAACGCCTGATCTCCGGGACCCCGGCGCGCCCTGCGCCGGGCTCCCTTCGGGCGCGACGACGGCCTGCGAGCCGAACACCAATGCCGAGGCAAGGGAGCCTGACCGATGACGGATCACACCTACAAGCTGGTCGAGCTGGTCGGCTCGTCGCCGAACAGCATCGACGACGCCATCCGCAACGCCATCACGCGCGCCGGCAAGACGGTGCGCAACATGCGCTGGTTCGAGGTGGTCGGCACCCGCGGCCACATCGAGGACGGCAAGGTGGCGCACTTTCAGGTGACCCTGAAGGTCGGCTTCACGCTGGACGACGCCGGCTGACGGGGGCGTCCGCGGCCGTAGCCGTTGCCGTCTCGGGTCCGCAGGCCTCGTCGAGGACCGCCTGGACGAGATCGAGCGCCGCGACGACGGTGCGGTAGCGGATCTCGCCGCGGCCGATCTCGCCGAACCGGCAGACCCGGTGGCGGGCCGGCATGCCGCGCCGGCCGGCGGCGACATGGACGAGGCCGACCGGATTGCCGTCCTCGTCGCAGGCCGGCCCGGCGACGCCCGTGACGGCGACCGCCAGGTCGGCGCAGGAACGCTCCAGCGCGCCCGCCACCATGGCCCGGGCGACGTCCTCGCAGACCGCCGTGCTGTGTTCCAGGAGTGCCTCGGGCACGCCGAGCGCCACGGTCTTCTGGACCTTGGTGTAGACCGCGAAGCCGCCGTGGAGCTGCGAGCCGGCGCCGGGCGCCTCCGACAGCACGGCCGCCAGAAGGCCGCCGGTGCAGGATTCCGCCGTGACCAGGGTCAGGCCGCGCTCGCGCGCCCGGTCGATCACGATCGCCGCACGGCGGACCAGCGGGGCGTCGATGGCGGTGAACTCGAGCTCGCTCATGCGGTGGGACTGGCGTGCGAGGCGTCTGGCGGGCCGGATGCGGCACCGACGGCGGATCCTGGGAAGAGGCGGACGATCCGAGGCTTGAACGCGCCCGCCGGCGCCATCGTTCCCAACGGATCGATCCGAGCGGCGACGCGCCGGACGCGGCTGCAGTGCCAGCCTCGACGCAGCATCCTGTGCCAAGCGGCTGAATTTCTGCACAATTCCGGGCCCGTGGTGTCGGCCCGTTTATATTCCATAATATGTCTTATGCGAATTACAGACATGGCCGGAGACATGTCCCCACCGGTCCGGCCGGCTGCTCGCATCGCTCTCGATCGCTGACCGGACCGGCGTGCCGCGGGGTCGTCTCGGCGCGCGCCGCCGTCTATGGTGCGGCCCGCACGTCATGTCGAACGAGTCTGGAATGACCCAGTCGGACTTTGCGGTTCCGGTCGCGGACCGCCACTTCGAGGACTACGTCCCCGGGCGGACCTACGAGTACGGGTCCGTCACGGTGACCGAGGCCGAGATCGTCGAATTCGCCCGGCGCTTCGATCCGCAGACCATGCACACCGAGCCCGAGGCCGCCGCCCGTGGCGCCTTCGGTGGCCTGATCGCCTCGGGCTGGCACACGGCCGCCATGACCATGCGGATGCTCGCGGACGGCTGGCTGACCGCCACCCAGAGCCTCGCCAGCCCCGGGGTCGACGAGCTGCGCTGGATCAAGCCGGTCCGGCCCGGCGACACGCTGCGCATCCGGGTCACCACGGTGTCGGCCGAGCGGTCGCGCTCCAAGCCGGACCGCGGGCTGGTCCGTTCCTTCGTCGAGGTCCTGAACCAGCGCGACGAGGTGGTGATGAGCATGATCGGCATGGTCCTGATCCGTTGCCGGACGCTTCCACCGTGAGGACCGCGCCATGACGGAGCCCGAGAAGTCGCCGACGATGACGCCCTCGCGCGGCATCGCGCGGCTCCTGGAGATCATGGCGGCGCTGCGCACGCCGGGCTCCGGCTGCGCCTGGGACCTCGCCCAGGACTTTTCCTCGATCGCGCCCTACACGATCGAGGAAGCCTACGAGGTCGCCGACGCGATCGCCCGGATGAACCTCGCAGACCTCGAGGACGAGCTCGGCGATCTCCTGCTCCAGGTCGTCTTTCACGCCCGCATGGCCGAGGAGCAAGGTGCCTTCGACTTCGGCGGCGTGGTCGAGGCGATCACGAGGAAGATGCTGCGCCGGCATCCGCACGTGTTCGGCGACGCCACGGGCGAGACGCCAGAGGTGGTCGCGGGCCTGTGGGAGCGCATCAAGGCCGAGGAGAAGGCCGAGCGCGCGGCACGTGGCGGTGGACGCGACGAGCAGCGCGCGTTGGCAGGGGTTCCGACCGCCCTGCCCGCCCTCACCCGCGCCCTCAAGCTGCAGCAGAAGGCCGGCCGCGTCGGCTTCGACTGGAACGATCCGCGGGCCGTGATCGCGAAGATCCGCGAGGAGACCGACGAGATCGAGGCGGCGCTCGACGCCGCCGATCGTGATCACGCCGGCGCCGAGGTCGGCGATCTCTTGTTCGCCGTCGTCAACCTGGCGCGCCATCTCGATGCCGATCCGGAGCGGGTTCTGCGCGAGACCAATCAGAAGTTCGAGCGCCGCTTCGGCTTCATCGAGCGCGCGCTTCTCGCGCGCGGAAGGACGCCGGCGGAGTCGACGCTCGACGAGATGGACGCGCTGTGGACCGCCGCGAAGGCGGAGGAACGGCGCTAGGCCGACGCCGCCGGCCGATGCGCGTGTTCGTGCGGATCGGCATTGGTTCAGGAGCGACGCACTCTCGGTGTGCGATTCCTCTCGCGGCCCGCCACGCCGCGGTTCATAGTCGAAAGAGTCACGAACGCCATCGCGCCGGGCCGACAAGCGCGGGATCCGAGAGCACGACATGACCGACGATCCGATCGAGCTCGATCAGCACCGCGGGATGGCCGCCCAGAAGGCGACCGAGCTGCGGCGTCTGCGCGTCGATGTCGAAGCGAACGCCAAGGCGTTGATGGAGAGGCAGACGGAACTCGAGACGCACCTTCTCGCGGCGCCGGCCCAGACCTGGCCCGAGGCGGCCGAGAAGGCTCATTATCTGCTGACATTGTTCGCCGCGAGCCCGGCCGCCCAGGACCCGCGACGTCAGCGGCTGATCTCGGATGTTCTCGAGGATTTCCGCCGCCTGTCGAACGAGACCGGCGGCTGACGACGATCCGTATCGTCGAACTCCGCTACGACCTCCGGGGCGTCAGGCCGGACGTGGGAGCGTCGTGCCGCCGCCGGCGAGACCACCCGAGGGACCGCCGGCGCGCAGCCCTGCCCCGCGCTTCGCCGCGACGACCTTCTTCTTGGGGGCCGCGATCTCGCCCTCGCGCACGGCCTTCTTGCGCGCGAGCTTGCGGGCGCGACGCACCGCGTCGGACTTCTCACGCGCCAGCTTCTCCGACGGCTTCTCGTAGAAGCGCCGGCGCTTCATCTCCCGAAAAATCCCGTCTCGCTGCATCTTCTTCTTGAGGACGCGGAGCGCCTGATCGACGTTGTTGTCACGAACGAGGACTTGCACGGGACCATCTCCTTCCGGCGCGTCGGACCGTCGGTCCGGTCGCGTCGTGAAAAGCGAACCCCGCGCTCGTGGCCGAACGCGGGGTTCTGCTCGGTTCATTCGGGCGGCAGGTCCGGCTTGGACGCTGGCCCGAGCTTGTTGCGCGTCGTTCAGACGACGCGGAGATTCTCGGCCGAGGACTTTCCGGTCCGCCGGTCGGCGACGACGTCGAACGTGACCTTCTGACCTTCGTCGAGCCGGCTCAGGCCCGCCCGCTCGACCGCGCTGATGTGCACGAACACATCATTGCCGCCGCCCTCGGGCGCGATGAAGCCGAAGCCCTTCTGACTGTTGAACCACTTCACGGTTCCAGTGCTCATGGAGTCGTATCTTTCGTGTGCACGAGTTTGCCGCGGCGGCGCACTACGCCGCCGGTTCGTTCGAGACTCTGGAAAACCGTCAGTCGGACGCGACGAGGGGGCCAGCCAGGTCGTTTCGGTCGGTTCTGTCGTTTCGGCCATTTCTCTTTGAACGGGGCCGACCATGGCATCGGGGTCGATCCAGAGCAATACGACGATCCGAGCCGAGGCCCGCCCGAACCGACGGGCCGGTCGGCTCCGGCGCTTCGGGAAGGCAGAGAAAGATCAGCATGGCCCGCGGCTTGTCCCGACGAGCAGACCGCGTGCGCGGCGCCGACCCGACCCGGGCTTTTATTTTTCGTAGGGCTGGTCCGATCGCGAGCCGCGTGAGAGGCGCTCGATCAGACCGCGCGCTCGAGCTCTTCCTCGCCGACGACGCGCTCGTACTGCTCGCTGGAGCTCTTCACCCGATACCGGAAGCCGCTGTCCTCGAGCGGCAGCTGGCGCGTCACCTCGTAGGGTCCGTTCGCGGTCGCGCTGAAGCGGCTGGTCCGGACCAGCCGGACGCGCTGTCCGAGCTGATATTTGTGCAGGTCGGCCATCGTCTTCACCTCGCTAGCTCGATGCCATGTCGATTCGCGTGACCCAGGCCCGTCCGCATCCGCTGCAGGCCCAATGATGCTCGATCGCGCCGCCGGAGACGTAGTCGGAGCGCCAGGGAGCGACCGGCGCACGCGCCGCGCAATCCTCACAGCAGCCCGGCGTGGCGACGGAGTCGTGAGTCTGCGCGGTCGCGACGGCCTGCGCGCTGCGGCGCAGCCACTGCCTGTCGTTCTTGCGGATGAGATGAAGCGGATAGGTCACCGACACGGTCGTCTCCTCGATGGGCGGGAAGCACGACCGCAACAGTCAGAAGTGCCACAGCGGGTCTGCGATCGTCCTGATATGGGAACGGCACGACCGGTTGTCGAGGGGGCCTAGCTCTTCGGATCGATCTCACCCGGTCGGCCAAGTTGTCGGACGTCGCCAGATCAGCACGGCGGATCGGCGTGTCGCCGGACCGTCGTCAGTCCGCTACCGCGGCCCGCACCCGCTCGCCGAACTTCGCCCGCACCTGCCCTTCCCGGCTCGGATGGACGCGCAGATGCACGGTGGTGACCCCGTCGTCGGAGGTCGCGGTGTCGAGCACGTCGCCGGTGCGGTGGAGCCAGCTCAGCGCGGCGCCGTCGGCGGCGTCGACCGCGACGGTCAACGCGACGCGGGTGCGCGCCACGCGTTCGGCGATCGTCGCGACGAGGCCATCGAGCCCCTCCCCGGTGATCGCCGAGACGAGGCGGGGCAGCCGCTCGGCAGGCTGCCGGGCAGCCAGGTTCTCCAGGCGCTCGCGCTCTTCGGCGGGCACCTGGTCGATCTTGTTCCAGACCTCGAGGATGCGCTCGTCCTGCGGCGGGATGCCGAGCTCCTCGAGCACCTGGTCGACGTCCTTGGACTGCGCCTGGGTGTCGCCGTGCGACACGTCGCGCACGTGGAGGATGAGATCCGCCTCGATCACCTCCTCCAGCGTCGCCCGGAAGGCGGCGACCAGCATGGTCGGGAGATCGGAGATGAAGCCGACCGTGTCGGAGAGGATCACGCGCGGGCCGTTCGGCAGGTCGACGGCGCGCAGCGTCGGATCGAGGGTGGCGAACAGCATGTCGGCGGCGAGTACACCTGACCGCGTCAGCCGGTTGAACAGCGTCGACTTGCCGGCGTTGGTGTAGCCGACCAGCGCGACGATCGGGTACGGCACCCGCTTGCGGCTGGTGCGGTGGAGGGTGCGGGTGCGCTTGACGCCTTCGAGGTCGTGCTCGATGCGCCGGATGCGGTCCTGGATGAGCCGCCGGTCCGTCTCGATCTGGGTCTCGCCCGGCCCACCGAGGAAGCCGAAGCCGCCGCGCTGGCGCTCGAGATGGGTCCAGGAGCGGACCAGCCGGCTCTTCTGGTAGGTCAGATGGGCGAGCTCGACCTGCAGCGTGCCCTCACGGGTCGCGGCGCGCCGGCCGAAGATCTCCAGGATGAGGCCCGTGCGGTCGAGCACCTTGGTGCTCCAGGCCCTTTCCAGATTGCGCTGCTGCACGGGCGAGAGCGCGCAGTCCATCACCACGAGGCCGATCTCGAGGCTCTTCACCAGGCCGGCGAACTCGTCGACCTTGCCTTTGCCGAGGTACGTCGCCGGGCGGATCGCCGACAGCATGACGATGCCGCTCTCGACCACGTCGAGGTCGATCGCCCGCGCCAGACCGGTCGCCTCGGCGAGCCGGGCCTCCGGCGCGCGGACGATCGTCTCGGGACGCACGCCGACGTCGGCCCGGGCCGTACCGGCCCGCGCCTCGGCATTGCGCAGATAGGGTCCGATGACGAGGCAACGCGTCACGGCCGCACCCGTCGGGGTCGGCGTCAGGCGTTGCGGGTCGTCGCGGTGTCGTGGCTCCAACTAGGCCTTTTCCGCTGCTTCCTCGGCCCCTTCGAACAGCTGGATCGGGTGACCCGGCATGATGGTCGAGATCGCGTGCTTGTAGACGAGTTGGGAGTGGCCGTCCCGCCTCAAAAGCACACAGAAGTTGTCGAACCAGGTGACAACGCCTTGGAGCTTGACTCCGTTCACGAGAAAAATGGTGAGCGGCGTCTTGTTCTTGCGAACATAGTTCAGGAAGGTGTCTTGTAGGTTTTGTGAGCGATCGGCTGCCATGGCCGTTTGTTTCCGTTGTACTCGCGGTCCCCGTTCGCGAGGTGGCGACTTTTTCGCGCCCGACGCGCGCCGTCGTTGCGGCGCCCGCGGGCGTGGGCATCGGTATTAGATTGCACCGCGGTAACGAGCGCAAGCCCAAGCTGGCCGATTACCGCCTGAATTCGCAGCAGCTTCGTCCGTCAGGAGAATTCGGCGTGGGCATGGAAGGCGGCGCGCAGCCGCGCGGCGACCGGGCCGGGCGTCCCGCCGGCGACCGGCTGACCGTCGATCCGCACCACCGGCATGACGATCTGGCTCGCCGCCGTGACGAAGGCCTCGCGGGCCGCGAGCGCCTCGTCGACCGTGAACGGCCGCTCGACCAGGGTCAGGCCCTCGGCCGCCGCGACGGTCTTGACCACCTCGCGCGAGATGCCGCGCAAGATGTCCGGGCCGACCGGGCGGGTGACCAGCTCGCCCTGGTCGGTTACGATCCAGGCGTTCGAGGAGGCGCCCTCGGTGACGAAGCCGTCGCGGTCTACGAACCAGGCCTCGCGGGCGCCCTGCTCGCGCGCCGCCTGCTTGGCGAGAACGTTGGGCAGGAGCGCGATCGCCTTGATGTCGACCCGGGCCCAGCGGGTCTCCGGCACGGTGACGACCGCGATGCCGGCGCGCGCCGCCGCCTCGCCGCCCGCCGGGTCGATCCGCTTGGCCGAGACGACGAGGCTCGGCCGCGTGCCGGGCGGCGGGAAACCGTGGTCGCGGCGGGCGACGCCGCGGGTGACCTGCAGATAGACGAGCCCATCCCGCACCCGGTTGCGCCGCACCGCCTCGTGCAGGACGACGCTCAGCGCCGACAGGGGCAGCGGCAGCGGGATGCGCAGCTCCGACAGCGAGCGGACGAGACGATCGGTGTGGCGACGCTCGTCGACGAGCCGCCCTCCCCGCACCTCGCAGACCTCGTAGACACCATCGGCGAACTGATAGCCGCGGTCCTCGACATGGACCACGGCGGAGCGGAACGGCCGCCACTGGCCGTTCACGTAGACGACACGAGACATGACGTGATCAGAACGAATCGACGCTTCTGCGAAACGTCGATTCGTTCGTTCCTTCTTGTTGGAGCATGATCGGATCCGAAAACCGAAGGTCCCTTATCGGGATCATGCTCAGTCCATTCCCAAGGCCTTGAGCTTCCGGTGCAGGGCCGAACGCTCCATGCCGACGAACTCGGCGGTGCGCGAGATGTTGCCGCCGAAGCGGCTGATCTGGGCGCGCAGATACTCCCGCTCGAAGGCCTCGCGGGCGTCGCGCAGCGGCATGCCCATCAGATGCTCGCCGCCGTTGCCGCGCGGCATCGCCGGCACCATCGAGCCGACGTCGGGCGGCAGCATCGAGGCCGTGATGATGGCGTCGGGATCGCCGCCGGCGAGAATCATCAGCCGCTCGACGTTGTTGCGGAGCTGGCGGACGTTGCCGGGCCAGTCGTGCGACTGGAGCACGGCGAGCGCGTCGTCGCCGATGCGGCGCTTGGGCAGGCCGGTCGCCTGCGAGATCTGGTCCTGGAAGTGCTCGACGAGATCCGGGATGTCGTCGCGCCGCTCGGCGAGCGGCGGCACCCGGATCGGCACCACCGAGAGCCGGTGATAGAGATCCTCGCGGAACCGGCCCGCGGCGATCTCCTCCTCCAGGTTGCGCGCCGTCGAGGAGACGATGCGCACGTCGACGGCGACCTTCGTCGTGCCGCCGACCCGCTGGAACTGCTGGTCGACCAGGACGCGCAGGATCTTGCTCTGCGTCTCCCGCGGCATGTCGGCGATTTCGTCGATGAACAGCGTGCCCCCGTGGGCCTCCTCCAGGGCGCCGACCTTGCGGGTCTCGCTGCCGTTCGACTGCTCGATGCCGAACAGCTCGACCTCCATCCGTTCCGGCGTGATGGCGGCGGCGTTGATCACCACGAAGGGACCGCTGGCGCGCCCCGAGAGGGCGTGCACGGTGCGGGCCGTGAGCTCCTTGCCGGCGCCCGAGGGGCCGACGATGAGAATGCGGCTGTTGGTCGGCGACACCTTCTCGATGGTCTGGCGCAGGTGGTTGATGGCGGTCGAGCGGCCGACCAGCGTGGTCGGGAACGGCGCCAGCTGCTTGAGCTCCTTCACCTCGCGCTTGAGCCGCGACGTCTCCAGTGCACGATCGGCGACCAGCACCAGCCGGTCGGCCTTGAACGGCTTCTCGATGAAGTCGTAGGCGCCCTGCTTGATGGCGGCGACGGCGGTCTCGATGTTGCCGTGGCCCGAGATCATCACGACCGGCAGCTCGGGATTCTCCGCCTTGATGGTGGAGAGGAGCTGCAGCCCGTCGAGCTTCGAGCCCTGCAGCCAGATGTCGAGGAACACGAGGCTCGGGCGGCGCGCCTGGATGGCGCGCAGCGCGTCGTCGGAGTCGCGGGCCGTGCGGGTGCCGTAGCCCTCGTCCTCCAGGATGCCGGCCACCAGCTCGCGGATGTCGGCCTCGTCGTCGACGATCAGGATGTCAGACGCCATGTCGTTGCTCGCCCTGCTGCTGGTCTTGGTCGGCGGTGGCCGGTTCGGCGGCGAAACGCAGACGGAACCAGGCGCCGCGCCGGCCCGGCTCGCGCTCGGCTGCGTCGTGCAGCTCGATGCGTCCGCCGTGCTCCTCGAGAATCTTGCCGACGATCGCGAGGCCGAGCCCGGTGCCCTTCTCGCGGGTCGTCACATAGGGCTCGAGCAGCCGCCGCCGGTTCTCCTTCGGCAGCCCGATCCCGTTGTCGATCACGTCGATCACGATGTCGTCCCCCTCCCGCGCCGCGGCGACGTGGATGTGCCCCTTGTCGAGCTCGGCGGGCGGGACCGCGGCGATGGCTTCGGTCGCGTTCTTGATGATGTTGGTCAACCCTTGCGAGATCAGGCGCCGGTCGAATCGCGCCGGCATCGGACCGTCGGGGATGTCGGCGGTGATTTCGACATCGGCGTGGCCGACCCGCATGAGGAACACGGCCTGCCGCACCGTGTCGGCGACGTCCTCCTCGGTCATCACCGGCTTCGGCATGCGGGCGAAGCGCGAGAACTCGTCGACCATGCGACGGATGTCCTCGACCTGCCGGACGATCGTGTCGGTGCACTGCTCGAAGATCTGCTTGTCCTCGACGATCACCTTTCCGTACTTGCGGCGCAGCCGCTCGGCCGAGAGCTGGATCGGGGTCAGCGGGTTCTTGATCTCATGGGCGATGCGACGCGCGACGTCGGCCCACGCCGAGGTCCGCTGCGCCGTGACCAGATCGGTGATGTCGTCGAGCGTGAACACGTAGCCGTGCTCGGGATCGGCGGACTGCTCGGTGGTCATCCGGATCGAGACGGTGCGCTCGCGCCCTGCCCGGTTGATCGACGCCTGCCCCTGCGCGAAGCGCTGGCCGGTGGTGCGGGCCGAGAGGAACATGTCGGCGAGCTCGGGCAGCACCTCGGCGAGCGGCTTGCCGAGCACCTCCTGCTCGGTCGCCCCGATCAGCTTCTCGGCCGAGCGGTTGAGGATGCTGATCCGCCCGTCGGCGCCGACGCCGACGACGCCGGCCGAGGCGCCGGCCAGCACGGCCTCGGTGAACCGCCGCCGGCTGTCGATCACGTCGCGGGCCCGCACGATGTCGTCGCGCTGCGTGCGCAGCTCGAACGTCATCTTGTTGAAGGTCTCGCCGAGCTGGGCGAGGTCGCCCTCGGATTGGCGCACCGGCACCTGGACGTAGAGATTGCCGGTCGAGACCACGTTGGCGGCGCCGATCAGGCGGCGGATCGGCGCGACCAGCCGGTTGGCGAAGTTGAAGCCGATCCACACGGCCGAGAGCAGCACGGTGAGGGCGATGACCGTGAACATCAGCGCGAAGGCGATCTGCACGCCGAGCCGCCGCTTCTCCAGCTCGGCGAACTCGCTCACCGTCGTCTGCGTCTCGCGGAACTGCGACACGACCAGCGGATTGAGCGGCCGGGCGACGAACAGGATCGTGTCGTCGTAGTTGCGCAGCTTGAGCGCGCCGGCGACGTAGTTCGCGTCAGGATTGACGATCACCTGCGGCTCGGTCTCGCTGACGCCGGCCAGCATCGCGGCGGTCGGCCGCGGCGCCTCGTGCGCGAGCTTGATGTCGGCGCGCTCGATCACGGCCAGGTTCTTGTCGAGCAGCACGGCGATCGGCAGGCCGCGCACCTGCGCCTGCGCCGTGAAGAACTGGCGGAAGCGATCGCGGTCCTGGTCGAACAGCGGCCGGGCGCGGCCGACGTCGAAGGCCATCGCCTGCGTCTCGCTGCGCAGCGACTGGGCGTGCTCGTTGAGATAGACCTCGGCGACGACCAGCGAGTTGGCGATGACGCCGCGGGTGCGCTGGGTGAAGAAGCGATCGAGACCGCGGTCGAGCGTGATCGAGGCGACCACGGCGACCAGGATGGCGGGTGCCGCCGCGATCACCGAGAACAGCCCGACGATGCGCACGTGCAGCCGCGCGCCCGCGGTGCCGCGCCGGCGGGCCTGGACGATCTGCCAGACCTCGCGGCCGATCACCCCGAGCAGCAGCGCCACCGCCGTGCCGTTGACCATCAGCAGGCTGACGACGACGTTGTGGGTCGGCACGATCGGGGTCAGGCCGGCCAGCACCAGAAAGGTGACGAGCGCCGACAGCAGCGCGGCGGCGACGCCGATCGGTCCCAGGATCCGGGTCCCGGAGCCGCTGCCCGGCTTGACCGCCTCGGCCAGCCCGGCGCTCGTCGCCTCGTCCACGGTTGCCATGCACCCCCCTCGGCCGCATCGACTTTGACGCGCCGTTACTGCCTCTCTGGCTGAGGCGTTTGTACAACAATGTTGCCGAATTGAGACGATTCAACGGCGCCCTCGTCTTCACGAGAGCGCGAGCGGAATCGCCGATTCCGGGCGAGCCCGGATAACCGCACCGGCCTAGGTGCTGGTCCGAATCACCCGGATGTCGAGGTCCCGAATCTTCTTGCGCAGGGTGTTGCGGTTGACGCCCAGGAGCTCGGCCGCACGGATCTGATTGCCGCGGGTCGCGACCAGCGCCGCCGAGAGCAGCGGGTGCTCCACCTCGCGCAGCACGCGATGGTAGAGGCCGGGCGGCGGCAGGCTATCGTTGAAGCCGCCGAAATAGCGCGTCAGGTGGCGCTCGACCGCCGACGACAGGTTCTCGTCGGGCCGCGGCTCGTCGCTGGTCGCGCTGGTGGTCGGCTGGGCGAGCTCGCCGTCGATGACGGCGGCCGTGATGGTCTCCTGCGGGTAAAGCGCGGCGAGACGGCGGGCGAGATTCTCCAGCTCGCGGACATTGCCGGGCCAGCGGTAGCGCTTGAGCCGGTCGAGCGCCGCCTTCTCGATCTGCTTGGCCGGCAGCCCTTCCCGCTCGGCGATGGCGAAGAAGTGGTGGATGAGGTCCGGCACGTCCTCGGTGCGCTCGCGCAGCGGCGGTAGGCGCAGCGGCACGACGTTGAGGCGGAAGAACAGGTCCTCGCGGAATAGCCCCTGCTGGATCAGGATCCGCAGGTCCTTGTTGGTCGCCGCGATGATGCGCACGTCGGTCTTGATCGGGGTGCGGCCGCCGACCGTCGTGTACTCGCCCTGCTGCAGCACGCGCAGGAGGCGGGTCTGCGCCTCCATTGGCATGTCGCCGATCTCGTCGAGGAACAGCGTGCCGCCCTCGGCCTGTTCGAAGCGGCCGGCGCTGCGCGAATTGGCGCCCGTGAACGCCCCCTTCTCGTGGCCGAACAGCTCGGACTCGATGAGGTCGCGCGGGATCGCCGCCATGTTGATGGCGACGAAGGTGCCGCTGCGCCGCTTGCCGTAGTCGTGCAGGGCGCGCGCGACCAGCTCCTTGCCGGTGCCGGATTCGCCCGTGATCATCACGGTCAGGTCGGTCTGCATCAGGCGGGCGAGCAGGCGGTAGATCTCCTGCATGGCCGGCGAGCGGCCGACCAGCGGGATCGCCTCCATCTCCTCCGGCGCCGGCGCCTTGACGGCGACCTCCTTGGGCTCGGCGAGCGCCCGGCCGACGATGGTGATCAGCTCCTTCAGGTCGAAGGGCTTGGGCAGATACTCGTAGGCGCCGCGCTCGGAAGCGCGGATCGCCGTCATGAAGGTGTTCTGCGCGCTCATCACGATCACCGGCAGGTCGGGCCGGAGCTTCTTGATGCGCGGCAGGAAGTCGAAGGCGTTCTCGTCCGGCATCACCACGTCGGTGATGACGAGGTCGCCCTCGCCCTGGCTCACCCAGCGCCACAGGGTCGCGGCGTTGCCCGTCGAGCGGACCTCGTAGCCCGCACGCGACAGGGCCTGGTTGAGCACCGTGCGGATCGCGGCGTCGTCGTCGGCGACCAGAACTCGACCGGTGGGCATCGTCATCCTCGCGAGAGCGGAGCGCCGCGCTCGGCGGCGTCGTCGCCCGTGTACATCGGCATCAGAACGCTGAACGAGGTCCGGCGCGGCTGCGACTCGCACTCGACGATGCCGCCGTGGTCCCCGATGATCTTGGCGACCAGCGCCAGGCCGAGGCCCGAGCCGGTCGGCTTGGTGGTCATGAACGGCTCGAACAAATGCGGCCGGAGATCCTCCGGCACGCCGGGGCCGTTGTCCTTCACGCAGAACTCGAGCGGCAGCGACACGCGCGTCTTGCTGCCGGGCAGCGACAGGCGCACGCCCGGCCGGAACGCCGTGGTGAGATGGATCTCGCCGTCGGTCGCGTTGGGGCCGATCGACTCGGCGGCGTTCTTCACCAGATTGAGGAACACCTGGATGAGCTGGTCGCGGTTGCCGAGGATCGCCGGCAGTGACGGGTCGTAATCCTCGACGAAGCGGATGTGGCGGGCGAAGCCCGACTGGGCGAGCCGCTTCACGTGCTCCAGCACGACATGGATGTTGACCGGCTCGCGATCGACCGGCCGCTTGTCTGCGAACACCTCCATGCGGTCGACCAGCTTCACGATGCGGTCGGCCTCGTCGCAGATCAGCCGCGTGAGCGTGCGGTCGTCGTCGCTCGCCGACTGCTCCAGGAGCTGGGCGGCCCCGCGGATGCCGGAGAGCGGGTTCTTGATCTCGTGCGCCAGCATGGCGGCGAGCGCCGTCACCGAGCGGGCGGCGCCGCGGTGGGTGAGCTGGCGGTCCATCTTCTCGGCGATCGAGCGCAGCTGCAGCATCACGACGACGTGGCCGGGCTGCTCCGGCACCGGCGCGACGTGGAGGTCGACGATGCGTTCGCCCGGCATGCGCGGGGTCGCGAGGTCGACCTTGTACTCGTTGACGGCCGCGCCCCGGACCCGGACCTGCTCGATCAGCGCCAGTACCGGGCTGCCGAACGGCACCAGGTCGCGCAGCTTGTAGCGGCGCAGGAACGGCGCCGACATGTCGAAGAAGTGCTCGGCCGCCGTGTTGGCGTCGGCGATCTCGCCGTCCGGCCCGACCACGACGACGGAATGCGGCAGCGAGTTGAGCACCGCCTCGGCCGACGACATGCCGAGCGGACCCTGGCCGGACCAGTGCGGGCGAGCTTCGATGGGGGCGGATTTCATGCGGCGACCTTCCACTTGAACGCGGCATATGCGTCGCGCAGCCGGCCCTGGACCTCGGCCGGCTCGTCGATGGTGAGCACCCGCGCCCGCCACGCCTTGACGTCGGCGGGCGTGGCCCCGGCGCCCGCGGCGGCGGCGTCGAGCGCCCAGCCGAGATGCTTGCGGGCCTGCCGGCCGCCGAGATGGGTGCCGTAGAGGGTCAGCATCTCGTCGTGGAGCTGCAGGAGCCAGGCGAGCTGGGTGTCGAGATCCGGGGTGGCCTCGCGCCGTCCGGTCGCGAGGAAGCGGGCGATCCGGCCGGGCAGCCACGGCTTTCCGCACGCGCCGCGGCCGATCATCACGGCGTCGGCGCCGGAGCGGGCGAGCGCCGTCACGGCGTCGTCCTCCGACCTGACGTCGCCGTTGACGACGACCGGGATCGAGACCGCGTCCTTGACGGCGCGGACCGCGTGCCAGTCGGCCGTGCCGGTGTAGAACTGGTTGCGGGTGCGCCCGTGCACGGTGACGAGGCGGACGCCGGCCTGTTCGGCGCGGCGGGCGAGCGCCGGGGCGACGATCGAGGTCTCGTCCCAGCCGAGCCGCATCTTCAGGGTGACCGGGACGTCGACCGCACCGACCGTCGCCTCGATCAGCGAGACGGCGTGGTCGAGGTCGCGCATCAGCGCCGCGCCGGCCTCGCCGCTGGTCACATTGCGGGCCGGGCAGCCCATGTTGATGTCGATGATGTCGGCCCCCGCCCCGGCGGCGATGCGGGCGCCCTCGGCCATCCAGCGCGCCTCGCGGCCGGCGAGCTGCACGACGTGCAGGCCGACGCCGTGGCCCTCCAAGCGGAGCTGGGCGAGCGCCTTGCCGGCCACCAGGGCCGAGGTCGCCGTCATCTCGGAGACGACGAGGCCCGCCCCGAGCCTTGCCACGAGGCGCCGGAACGGTGCATCCGTAATGCCGCACATGGGCGCGAGGAAGACGGGATTCGGAAGTGCGATCGAGCCCACCGTCAGGTCGCGCGAGGGTCGGGGGCTATGAGAATGCATATTTGCCTAGTCTTTGGGCGTAGCCATGATTTGCATAGACCTTAGCCATTCCATGCGCCAAATCAAGCCTTCCGCACAGGCACACTTAAGTCGAAGTCACCGTCGCTGACGGAAAAACGGCCCCGCGACACCCCGCGAGAATGTTCAACCGAAGCTAGAGAATAATCGGTCAGGAGCTTGAAATCATGAGGCGAGTGGCAGCCGTCGTCGTCGCCGGAGGGCGCGGCCTGCGGGCCGGCGGCGACGTTCCGAAGCAGTACCGCTGCATCGGGGGCATGGCGGTTATTCGTCGCACACTCATGGCGTTCACTGCCCATCCCGGCATCGCCAACATCCAGCCGGTCATCCATCCCGACGACGAGGCCCGTTTCGCGAGCGCCGCGGCGGGGCTCCCGGTGCTCGTCCCGACCCATGGCGGCACCACCCGGCAGGCCTCCGTGCATGCCGGCCTGGAGGCCCTCGCCCCCCGGGCGCCCGAGATCGTGCTGGTGCACGACGCGGCGCGGCCGTTCGCCTCGCCGGCCCTGCTCGACCGGGCGATCGCGGCCGGCCGGGGGGGCGCGGCCATTCCGGGGCTCGTCGTCAGCGACACCGTCAAGGTGGTCGACGGCTCCGGCCTGATCGTCGAGACGCTCGACCGCAGCCGGCTGCGAACCGTGCAGACCCCGCAGGCGTTCCGGTTCGACGCCCTGCTGGCCGCGCATCGCACGGCGGCGGCGGCGGGGCGCGACGACTTCACCGACGACGCCGCGCTCGCCGAATGGGCCGGTCTGCCGGTCGCGATCTTCGAAGGGGAGGCCACCAACGTGAAGCTCACCACGCCGGACGACTTCCGCCGCGCCGAGGCGGAGCTGCTCGCCGATCTCGGCGACGTGCGGGTCGGTTCCGGCTACGACGTCCACGCCTTCGCCGAGACCGGCGACCATGTCTGGCTCGGCGGCGTCAAGATCCCGCACGACCGCTCGGTCGAGGGCCACTCCGACGCCGATGTCGCGCTCCATGCGCTGGTCGACGCCATCCTGGGGGCGCTCGCCGAGGGCGACATCGGGGTCCACTTCCCGCCCAGCGACCCGCAGTGGAAGGGCGCGTCGTCGGACCGCTTCCTCGCCTATGCGGTCGAGCGGGTGAAGGCGCGCGGCGGCCAGATCGCCCATGTCGACCTCACTTTGGTGGCCGAGGCGCCGCGGCTCGGCAAGTACCGCGACGCCATCCGGGCCCGGGTCGCCGAGATCGTCGGCATCTCGGTCGACCGGGTCGGGCTGAAGGCGACCACCAGCGAGAAGATGGGCTTCATCGGCCGCCGCGAGGGGCTGGTCGCCTACGCGACCGCCACGGTCCGCCTGCCCTGGACGACGCCGTGACCGAGACGCCCGCCACCCCCCGGGCGCTCGCCGACACGACGACCGCCGATCCGGACGCCGACCCCGTCGCCGCGCTGGCCCGCCGGGTGCTCGACATCTGCCGGGCGCGGCGCCTCACCGTCGCCACCGCCGAATCCTGCACGGGCGGGCTCGTCGCCGGCGCGTTGACCGCCGTCGCCGGCTCGTCGGACGTGGTCGAGTCGGGCTACGTCACCTATTCGAATGCCGCCAAGGAGCGCCTGCTCGGCGTGCCGCACGACACGCTGCTGCGGCACGGGGCGGTGAGCCGGGAGACCGCGGAGGCGATGGCGCTCGGGGTGCTGGCGCACGCCCCGGTCGACCTGTCGGTCGCCATCACCGGGATCGCCGGGCCGGGCGGCGGCTCGGACGAGAAGCCGGTCGGCCTCGTCCATTTCGCCGCGGCGCTGCGCGGCCGCCAGCTCCTGCACCGCGAATGCCGCTTCGGCGACCGCGGCCGCGAGGCGGTGCGGCGCGCCGCCGTGCTGGAGGCCCTGTCGATGCTCGAACAGCTCGCCGACCGCCGGTCGGTCCGACGCTGACCCGTCGCAGCGGCGGCTGAACACACCTCCCCCCGGCGCGTTGTCCCCCCGGAACGCGAACCGGTTACCGCGCGGGGACCGACATGGTGCCGAACGACGAACGAGCGCGCGAATATCTGCGCGCCATCACGGGATTCACCCGCCTCGCCGGCGAGCCGGTGTCGCCCGACCGCCTGATGCAGCACGCCGTCGCCCAGGTGTCGCGCGTCACACACATCCGGCACGTCAAGGTGCTGCGCCACCGGCCCGAGCACGGTGACCTGCTCGTCGAGGCGGGAGTCGGCTGGAAGGAGGGCGTCGTCGGCCATGCCACGCTCGGGGCCGAGATCAGCTCGCCGCCCGGCCGCGCCGTGCAGACCGGCGCCGCCGTGATCATCGACGACCTGCGCAACGATCGCGAATACCGGATCTCGAAGCTCCTTCAGGAGCACGGCGTCATCGCCCTCGCCAACGTGCCGATCATGATCGACGGCCAGACCTGGGGCGTGCTCGAGGCCGACTCCGAGACGCCGCGATGCTTCGACGAATGGGATGTCGACTTCCTCTCCGCGATGGCCAACACGCTCGGCTGCGCGCTCAGCCGCCACGCTGCGGCCGAGGGCCTGCTCGCCGCCGAAAACCGCACCGCCCGCACCCAGGCCCACGCCGACATCACGCTGCGTGAGTTCCAGCACCGAGTGAAGAACAACCTGCAGCTCATCGTGTCGTTCATGTCGCTCAAGCGCCGGGAGAGCGCCCAGGAGGAGACATGGGACGTGCTCGGCACCGCGATGTCGCGCGTCCAGGCGATCGCGGTCGCGCACGACCTCCTGTCCAAGGGCAAGGACGCGACCGGGATCTCGTTCGATCAGTATCTGCGCGCCCTGTGCGCCAATCTGGCGCCCGACGAGCGCGACGTGTCGATCCGGGTGACGGCCGCCGACGCGCTCCTGCCGCTCGACCGGGCCGTGCCGGCGGCCCTGATCGTCAACGAGCTGGTCACCAACGCACTCAAATACGCGTTCGGCGAAAACGGCGGGACGGTGCGGGTGGGCTTCGACCTCTCGGGCAACGGCAGCGAGGCGGCGATCTTCGTCGAGGACGACGGAGCCGGGCTGCCGGAGCCGCGCCGGCCGGGCTTCGGCATGAAGATGATCGAGGCCTTCGCCCAGCAGCTCGCCGGCCGCGTCTCCTATGGCCGGGCCGAGCGCAGCGGCACCGGCACCCGGATCGAGGTGCGATTTCCGGTGCTGGCGGGGCCCGTCTGAGCGGCTCGCCCCGGCCCTATTCCGCCACCACGGCGGCGCGCCCGCCGGTGCCGTAGATCACGTCGGCCCGCGCCTCGAAGGCGCCGGCGAATTTCCGGAATGCCGCGTCGAACACGGCGCCCATCAGGTGCGACAGCATCCGGCTCTTGAACTCGTAGTCGATGTAGAACTCGACCTCGGACGCCGTGTTACCCAGCGGCTTGAAGCTCCACCGGTTGGACAGCACCTTCAGCGGGCCTTCGAGATAGTCGACCGCGATGAACAGCTCCGGCCGGTGCATCGTCACCTTGGTGGTGAAGTGCTCGTGGAAGACCTTGTAGGACACGGTCATCCGGGCGATCGCCGTCTCGATCCCCTCGTCCACCTGGGTGCGGCCGCGCACCTTCATGCCGGTGCACAGCGGCACGAACTCCGGATAGCTGTCCATGTCGGCGACGAGGTCGAACATCCTGTCGGCCGCGTGGTGGACGCGGCGGCGGGCGCGGAAGCGCGGCATGGCGCTCAGCGCCTTCCGGCGCGGGCGGCCTGCAGGCGACGGAAATCGTCGCCCGCATGGTGCGAGGAGCGGGTCAGGGGCGAGGCGGAGACCATCAGAAATCCCTTGGCGTAGGCAATCGTCTCGAGCGACTTGAACTCGTCCGGCGTGAGGAAGCGGGCGACCGGATGGTGCTTGCGGGTCGGCTGCAGGTACTGGCCGATGGTGAGGAAATCGACGTCCGCGGCGCGCAGGTCGTCCATCACCTGGAGAATCTCGTTCCGGGTCTCGCCGAGCCCGACCATGATGCCGGACTTGGTGAACATCGTCGGATCGATCTCCTTGACCTGCTGCAGGAGGCGGATCGAGTTAAAGTAGCGGGCGCCCGGCCGCACCGTCAGATAGAGCGACGGCACCGTCTCCAGATTGTGGTTGAAGACGTCGGGCTTGGCCGCAACCACGACCTCGGCGGCGCCGGCCTTGCGCAAGAAGTCCGGGGTGAGGACCTCGATCGAGGTTTGCGGGGCGCGGGCCCGGATCGCCCGGATCACGGCGGCGAAATGCGCCGCGCCGCCGTCGTCGAGGTCGTCGCGGTCGACCGAGGTGACGACCACGTGGGAGAGGCCGAGCGTCGCGGTCGCCTCGGCGGCGCGGGCCGGCTCGTCCGGATCGAGCGGCTTCGGGATCCCGGTCGAGACGTTGCAGAACGCGCAGGCGCGCGTGCAGGTCTCGCCCATGATCATCAGCGTCGCGTGCTTCTTCTCCCAGCACTCGCCGATGTTGGGGCAGCCGGCCTCCTCGCAGACGGTGTGCAGGCCGTGCGCCCGCACGATGCCGTGGGTCTCGCCGTAGCCCTTCGACACCGGCGCCTTGACCCGGATCCAGTCGGGTTTTCGCAGGACCGGCTGGTCCGGACGGTTGGCCTTTTCCGGGTGTCGCGGGCGCTGCGGCCCGCCGACGGTGTCGAGCACGACGACCATGGCGACCTTTCGGGAGATTGTGGGGTCTACTTACGCATCGCCGCCCGTGACCGCAAGGCGGCCGACCGCAAGGCGGCGCCCTGCCCCGCGGCCGGCACCGGCGTCGATCCGATGGCCGCGTCGGACCCGTTGCGCGGCTCGACGAGAGACCGATCGCGCGTCCGGTCGCGCACGGCCGACGGGAACCCCTCGAGGCCGGCCACGTGGGCGATCAGCGCCGCGTCGCCGGCGCGGGCGAGCGCGCGGCCGCTGCGCCCGGCCTCGCGGGCCGCGAGCGCCGCCTCCATCCACACCTTCGCGGCGTCCGACCGCGTCATCCACCGGCGGCCGTAGCAAACCCGGGGATCGCCGAGGCAGCGGCCGTGGCGCCGGCAGCTCGCCCGATGGCAGCCGGCCGGATGGCCGAGCCAGGTCATGAAGGCGGCCAACGCCGCGGCCGAGAGACGCGACGGATCGATCCAGGCGGACGGCATCGGGGGGCCCGAGGGCGGGGCTTTCGGGTCGGTCTCTCGTCGTCGGTGCCGGGTCATGGTCGCCTCTTACGTAGCCCGGGTTGAGCCTGCGAAACCCGGGTTCCCCACGGCACGGCGCTTCCTCGATTGGTTCCGGCCGTGCCCTCCGGCGAGGCTTGTCCCGGCCGCCGCTGCGCTCCGCCCGGGCTACGAAAAACACTCCGGCACGTCCTCCCCGCGCCCGCGACGCGCGCGGCGCCCGGGGTGTGCCCATGACCTGCACCCGGCCCTTCCCTTGAAAAGACCGAGGGAGGCGGAGCGCCGGGAGGCGCCACACCATTTGTCCGCGCGTTTGGGAGCGCGGCGCGCATCGCGCCCCGAAGAGCCCGACACGCGCGCCTCCCGGCGCTCCACCGCGGCGATTTCGGTTGTTCGGCCGCGCTTGGGGTCCGACCGACCGGGCCGAGACCTCGTCAGCGATGCTCCTCGCGCCCGGGTCGTCTTGCCCGGAGGGCGGGGCCCGAACACCCCCGGGAGCGCGGCGGACGAGGCCGCGCCCGCAGGCGCCGCATTCGCCGGCCGGTTTCCCGGTTGGTCCGGCGACCGGAGCGAGCGCGAACGCCAGCCCCGGCCCGCTCCGCCGCCCGACGTCACCGGTCGACGTCCCTCGTGGAGCAGGACGGAAGGAGTATAGGAATTTTGTCCGCTGGCGCAAGGTGGGCCATCGTGCTGTAGCCCGGGTTGAGCGCAGCGAAACCCGGGACAGACCTCGCGGCGAACCCCTCCCCGGCCGTCGCTTCGCTCCGCCCGGGCTACGGCCGGCTCGGCTCCCCGAAATCCCCCTCGTCGCACCGCGCGTCGCCGCCCCAATCGGCCGGTACCAGGCCGAGGCGGACGAACCGGTGGAACGACGACCACGGCCAGTCGCACGCCCGCCCGACGAGCCCGTGCTTCACGGGATTGAAGTGCACGTAATCGACATGACGCGCGTGATCACGATCGTCACGGATCGTGTGCTCCCAGAACCGCCGTTGCCACAGCGCCGGCTCGCCGTTCCGGTGGCGGCCGACCGGCCCGCCCGCCGCGGCGACGGCGTCGGTGAACCGGCGCTTGATAAGCGCCCATCGCGTGGAGAAGTCGGCATCCCCGGCCGGCAAGCTCATTACCGCATGGAGATGATCAGGAAGCACGACGATCGCCTCGACCGCGAACGGGTGGCGTGCGCGCACATCGCGAAACGCCGCGCGCAGCGCGTCGACATGATCGACGAGCACGCGCGACCGCCGGTCGGCGAGCGTCACGGTGAAAAAGTACGTTCCGCCCTGGACGAAATTCCGCCGGTATCGGACCATGCCGAATTGTAATCGAAGCCGGCCACAAATCGTAGATCGTAGATCGTAGCCCGGGTTGAGCGCAGCGAAACCCGGGAATCCCGGGCGAGGCCCCTCCCGGCCGTCGCTTCGCTCCGCCCGGGCTACGAAGAATCCGGGCTACGCTTGCTACGAAGGACGCGGGCTGCGCTTGCTGCGACGAATGCCATCTGCGCTTGCCGATGAGACGCGAAATGCCGATTGCCGACCCACATCCTGCGGTCCCGAGCCCCCCGCCTGACGATCAAAGCATTTGGCGATTCATGTCTCTGGAAAAACTTCTCGACCTTCTTTTAGAGCAGTCCTTATACTTTTCACAAGTCAAAGAGCTGCAAAGTCAAGATCCATTTGAAGGTCATCATTCAAGAGGTTCAATCCATTTGAATCTTCAATTTTTGAATGACCCGGAACTTTTAAGGTCTGTGGTTGAGCAAAACTGGAGAGGATCGAAAATACCAGACCTTAACAACCCAGAAATTTTAGGTAGAATAATGGGAATTTTTCATCCTAGTACACTTGAGTTGCTCGCCAATTTTTCCGCATCACATCTTACGTAAACTGCTGGCACATAAATGATCACGAATCCGCCGCCTTGTGGAAATTGTACTGCCCGGGCGAATCGGGGTATTCTATTAGGTCAAGTATAGGAAGATTAAAGGAGTCTCTTTCTAGTTGCCCGAAAGAAATTTTTGTTGGGCAGGTTGATTATATCGATTACGATACAAAGCCGACTTCTGCCGGGAACTTCCTTGATCCTATATTTAAGAAGCGGATCAGTTTGCTCACGAACGAGAATTGAGATTGTGCTTTACTGAAATTCCGCAACTACGAGACGGAGATGATCTTAATAACGCGATGAGCATCATACACAGAAATCCTCCCGGAATAACGGTTAATTGCAATACGGAAGTACTCATTAATGAAATTGTTGTCAGCCCAACGAGCCCACCTTGGTGTTTTAATTCGGTTAGGAAAATGGTCGGACGACTTTTCCCGAGTATTATAGTTAGGAGATCGACGTTATTAACATCTCCAAAGTACACATTCTGAAATTCGCGAGAAATGTAGCCCGCCGGGTTGAGCCTGCGAAACCCGGGATCGGCGGCACGGCCCGTCCCGGCCGTCGCTGCGCTCCGCCCGGGCTACGAGCGGCTACGAGGCGTCCGGCCCCTGCCCGCTCCGCTCAGAACGCCGTCCCGAACCACTTGGTCGCGACCGAGCCGTCGTCGTCGACCCACGGAATCGGCGGCAGGGTCGGCAGGTGCGAGGCGTAGGGCATCACCTTGGCGAGCGGGATGATCACCCGGAAGAAGCGGGCGCGGAAGCTGTCGTGCATGCCGCCGTCGAGGCCCGTGTAGATCGGCGCGGCCGGCACGCCGTCGGCCATCTGTTGAGCGACGAGGCGCGCCGTCTCGGCCGCGTCGGCGCGCTGCTTCTCCTGCGCCGGGCCGGCGATCTTCGGATCGATCAGATGCGGCGGGCATTTCCCCACCGGATCGAACACGAACGGCGTCGAGGCGTTGGGCAGCGGTCGCGCGTCGAACACGTAGCGGCGCTCGCACACGTCGACCCGCGGCTCGCGCCGCGACGTCTCGAAGTGATCGTTGCCGATCTTCAGCATCGTCCAGAACGGCAGGTTCGGACTGTTCCGATGGCGCGCCAGGTTCGCCGGCGTGAGGCGGAACGGATAGGCCTGGACCTGGAACGACGGCCGGCCGGCGAGCGCGTCGCGGGCGAGCCCGTAGATCTCCTCGATCTGCGGGTCGGTCATCGCGAAGCAGCCGGCCGAGGCACAGATGCCGTGGATCATCAGCAGGCTGCCGGTGCGGCCGTTGGCGCGGTCGAAGGCGTTCGGGTAGCCGGTGTTGATGGCGAGATGGAAGGCGGAGTGCGGGTTCATCAGCGCCGGCGTGACCGTATAAAACCCCTCCGGCGCCTGGCGGTCGCCCTCGAAGTGCTTCGGCCCGAGATCGCCCGACCATCGGCAGATCGGATAGGTCTTCAGGTGCGCGAAACGCCCGCTCGCGTCCTGCTTCCACACCTCGAGCTCGCCCTCCTCCTTGAAGACGCGCATCACGATCGGCGAATTCTTCGGCATCCGCTTCTCGCGCAGCAGCGCCAGCAAAGCCGGCGGCAGCTCCTTGGTGGCCTTGGCGGGCAGCGGCTTCTCGGCGGGGCGGCTCGTCGCGTCGGGGCGTTTGGGGTCCTGGGCCGGCGCGGAAGGGGGCTTGCCGTCCTGGGCGAGCGCGCGCACCGGCACGGCCGCCACCAGCGCGGCGGCGAGCGCCACGGCCAGCAGGCGCCCACGCTCACGGGTGACGCGGATCATCGCCCTCCCCTCCGACGGAGCCGACGATGTGCGGTCCGCTCGCGGCTTTCGTATGGCGCTCACGGCCCGGCGGCGCGGGAGAGAATCGTCGCCATGAAGGCGCCGGGCGGCTGGCCGGCCGTCTCGGCCTGGCGGCGCAGCCGATCGTAGACGGCGGGCGGCAGCGGCACGTCGGCGAGGATCTCGGCCCCCTGCGGCAGCGCGGCGGCGCCGAGCGCGCGATAGACGGCGCGATCGAACTGCCGCATCAGCCGCCACCGCTGCGCCGGCGTCGCGCTCGTGCGGGCGACGATCGGGCAATAGGCGCCGATCAGCATGTCGCCGATCAGGTCGTCGGAGGCCGACGGGGTCGCCGCCTTGGCGCGCGCGACGAGGCCGCCGACCTCGTCGGCGAGATCGGCGGCGTTGCCGCTGGTGAGCCGGCCGATCTCTTTGTCGTCGATGGCGAGCGGCGGCACGCCGCCCGGGCCGACCACGGGGCAGTCGAGCCCCGCCGCCCGCGCCGGCGCGGTGGCCGACAGTCCGATCAGAACGGCGGCGACGAGGGCCGCACCCGGCATTCCGGCACGCATGGTCACCTCCCGAGATCTGTCCCGCCGCGAGGGTGCCACGGACCGGCGGGCCGGCCAAGGCCCCCCGAAGACGCCACGACGGGCGGATCCTGGAGGATCCGCCCGTCGTGGTCGCGCCGTCACGGGGGTCGGGCGGCGCGCACGGCCCGCCGGGCCGCGCCGGTCATTCGAGCCCGGTCGTTCGAGCCCGGTCGTCCTGGCTCAGTTGTTCAGGTTGATGACGCCGGTCTTGGCGATCTCGGCCCAGCGCGCCGAATCCTTCTTCATGAAGGCGGCGAACTCGGCCGGGCTGTTGCCGACCGGGCGGGCGCCCTCGGCCTCCAGGCGCTGCTTGACGAGCGGCGTGTTGATCGCGTCGACGGTCGTCTTGCGCAGCGTCTCGATCACGTCCTTCGGCGTGCCGGCCGGCACCACGAAGCCGTACCAGGCGGTCGACTCGTAGTCGGGCCAGCCGCTCTCGGCGACGCTCGGCACGTCGGGCAGCACGGTGACGCGGTCCTTCGAGGTGACGGCGAGGGGCCGCAGGAGCTTGCCCTCGATCATGCCGAGCACCGAGGGGATGGTCGTCACCATGAACTGGGTCTGGGCGCCGAGCAGATCGTTCAGCGCCGGGCCGGCGCCCTTGTAGGGCACGTGGACGGTCTCGATCTTGGCGACGACGTTGAGCAGCACGGTGGCGAGATGGCTCGCCGAGCCGTTGCCGGCCGAGCCGTAGGTGAGCTTGCCCGGATTGGCCTTGGCGTAGGCGATCAGCTGCTTGATGTCGGTGAACTCCGACTTCGGCGGCACCACGACGACCAGCGGCGCCGCGGCGATCAGCGTGATCGGGTCGAAGGCGGTCAGCGGGTCGACCTTGATGTTCTTGAAGATGTGCGGGTTGACGGCCATCGGCCCCTGGTTGGCCTGCAGCATCGTGTAGCCGTCGGCCGGCGCCGAGGCGACGTTCTGGGTGGCGAGATTGCCGCCGGCGCCGGTGATGTTCTCGACCACCACGGACCAGCCCGCCTTCTCGGCCATCGCCTGGGCGACCATACGGGCGAGCGCGTCGGTGCCGCCGCCGGCCGCGTAGGGCACGACGAGGCGGATCGGCCGCGCCGGAAAGGTCTGGGCGTGCAGGATCGAGGGGGCGGCGGCGACGAAGGGCGCGGCGAAGAGGCCGGCACAGAGCTGGCGGCGGTCCATCATGGTCTCTCTCCCGGATATCGTGCGTCTGTTCGACGGACTGATCGTATTTTCGGTCTTCACGGTCTGGCTCGTCTCGCGACGACCAGGCATGCCTCGTATGGAAAGCCGGATCAGGCGGCGAGCGTCGCCGCCGGCACCAGCAGATTGCCCTCGAAGATGCGGCGCGCCGTGCGGATGACCCCGGCACGGGCGACGCTGCCGTCGGCCGCGAAGCCGAGGTCGATGTCGATGCGTCCGCTCGGATGCTCGATCGCGACGGCGCCGCGGGTCGCCTCCGACGCCGACGGCGCGGCGAGATCGTACGCCACCGTGCCGGGCGTGCGCGACGCGACAGCGACGCACAGGGCGCCGGTGACGGCGTGGCTCTTGTGGCAGCGGTCGGGCACGAAGTAGCGCGACGTGATGGTGCCGCCGCGGCGCGGCGCCGACAGGAGCCCGACCTTCGGGATGACGAGCTTCGAGACGTCGCCGAGCCCCATGCGGCGGCCGGCCTCGAGCCGCAGGTCCTGGATGCGGGCGAGCAGCGCCGTATTCGCGTCCAGCACCTCGGCCGTCTCGTCGCCGGCGATGCCGAGATCGGCGGCCGCCGCCAGCATCATCGGCATGGCGTAGTCGGCGAGCGTGACGCGCACGCCGTCGATGATCTCGCTGGTCTGCCCGGTCGGGAACAGGCCCGAGGTCTTCGAGCCGACCGCGTCGAGGAACACGAGCCGGATCGGCGCCGCCGTGCCGGGCACGCCGTCGATCGCCGCCTCGCCGTCGTACTGCACGACGCCGTCCGGGGTGCGGATCGTCGCCTCGACCAGCGCCTTGGTGTTGCGGTTGAAGATGCGCACCGTCGTCTCGCCGTCGCGCGCGGCGACGAGCCCGCTCTCGATCGCGAACGGGCCGACGCCGGACAGCATGTTGCCGCAGTTCGGGCTGGTGTCGACGAAGGCGCGGTCGACCGACACCTGCGCAAACAGATAGTCGACGTCGGCGTCGGGGCGCTCGGAACGCGACACGATCGCCACCTTGCTGGTCAGCGCATGGCCGCCGCCGATGCCGTCGACCTGCAGCGTGTGCGGCGAGCCCATCGCGGCGATCAGCACGCGGTCGCGCGCCGCCGGATCGGCCGGCAGGTCGGAGGCGAGGAAGTACGGCCCGCGCGACGTGCCGCCACGCATCAGCACGCAAGGAATCTTGATCGAGCCGGCAGGCTTGGACGCGGGATTCGACGCATTTTGCGACATGGGCGCAGCGACCGTGTGGCAGGCGGGGGACAGGACCGACGGGCAGGTGGCGCTTGTCATGCCAAGTCGCCTAACGATTGTAAATTGCAAAAATCGGCGCTATTGATGCGCCATGAACAAGAATTTCGAGGCCATGGATCTGCGCGCCTTTCTGGCGGTGGCGGAGCACGGCAGCTTCCATGCGGCGGCGGATGCGCTCCACGTCTCGCAGCCGGCACTGAGCCGGCGCATCCAGCGCCTGGAGGCGATGGTCGGGGCCGCGCTGCTCGAGCGCACCACGCGCCGCGTCGCCCTCACCGCTTTCGGGCGCGAGCTGGTGCCGCGGCTGCAGCGGCTGCTGGAGGAGCTCGACGCCTCGCTGTTCGGCCTGCGCGACGCCGGCGGCCGCGACACGCCCGTCACGCTCGCCTGCGTGCCGACCGCGGCCTTCTACTTCCTGCCCGCCGTCATCGCCCGCTTCGGCGAGCTCTATCCCGAGGTGCGCTTCCGCATCCTCGACCTCTCGGCGACGGCCGGGCTCGAGGCGGTGTCGCGCGGCGAGGCCGATTTCGGCGTCAACTTCCTCGGCGCCTCCGACGCCGCGCTGTCCTTCGCGCCGCTCTTGGAGGACCCGTTCGTCCTCGCCTGCCGGCGCGACCACCCGCTCGCCTCCCGCGACGCGGTGGACTGGGCGGATCTGGAGCCGTATCGGCTCGTCACGGTCGGCCGCGAGAGCGGCAACCGCGTGCTGCTCGAGACCGCGCTCGGCCGCGCCGAGGTGCGCATGCGCTGCTTCTACGAGGTGACGCATCTCTCCACCTCGCTCGGCCTCGTCGAGGCGGGTCTCGGCGTCTCGGTGCTGCCGCGCCTCGCCACCCCGCAGGGCGACCATCCGATCATCGTGACGCGGCCGATCACGCCGCGCGTCACCCGCACCATCGGCCTCGTGGCGCGCCGCGGCAGCCCGCTGGCGCCGGCCGCGGCCCGCTTCCGCGATCTCCTCACCGAGACGTGGGCGGACAGGAGCGGGGCAGACAAGGGTTGGGCGGACAGGAGCAGCGACAGGGTGCATGGATCGGCGTGAACCCGGTGCCGGCGCGCCGCGACCACTCGGCGGACCGGCGCCTGTCGCGGCCGGCCGAACCGACATCGACACCGCGATGCGCGCCGCCCTCGTCCTGCTCACCGTCACGGCCGCGCTCGGCCTGCTCGCCAGTGCGGTCCTGGCCGGGATGGCGCTCGCCGGCGCGCCGCTCCCGTCCAAGGACGCGTCGACGCTCGTGGTGCGCCTCGCCCTGTTCCCCGTCATGCTGGCCGCGCTGCTGGTCCACTGGCCGGCCGTGCGGCGGCGGACCGGCGCGCCCGGCGGGCAGGACGACGACACCTGGTCGCGGCTGCTCGTGTCGGCGCCCGGCCCACTGATCGTCCTTCAGCGACTTCTCCTCGTCTGGGTCGTCGTCGACTACGGGCGCACCGCGATCGCCGCCGTGACGGGCTGGCCGATCGCCCCGCTCGATACGTCCGGCGAGGTCGACCCGTGGAGCATCTGGGTCTTTCTGTGGGCCGTCACCCTGTCGCTGGCCGTGGTCGCGCTGCGACGCGCCCGCGCGACATGACAGCACCCCGAATGACGCGCCTGGAATGACGCTCCTGGGACTGCACGCGGGATGACGCCGCACGACCGCCGCGCTAGGCTCGCGCCGACGCGGTGATCACGACTCGGCCGACTCGCGACCGGTCCCCGTTCGACCGGCAATCTCACGGCGGGCCAGCTCACGATCGACCAGGTCGCGACCAGCCGACGCCGGCGATCCGGCCGAACCGACCGCGCGACCGGTTCGGCCCGAGCGAACGAACCGACCCGCGCGAACGGAGGACGCCATGCGGATGCGCAAGCGCAACACGCTCCTGGTCCTCGCCCTCCTGTGGGCCGTGCTGGCATGGGGCGTGATCGACAGCGCCCGGCGCGGCGATCTCTCGGCCGGCACGACGGCCGCCCTCCTCCTGCTCCTCGCCGCGCTGGCACCGCTGTTCTGGCGCCTGTTCGCGCGAGCGCGGATCCAGGGGCCGTAGGCCGAAGAAGGGCCGTCGTAGTAGGGCCGTAGCCCGGGTCGATTGAAATGAAACCCGGGAGCGGCGCCGCGGCCGCCCTGGGCGGCTGCCGAAGTCCCTCGGAAACGCTCGCCCCGGACGTCGCTGCGCTCCGTCCGGGCTACGATCGTGACGACCGCAAGGCCGTCGGCCGTAGCCCGGGTCGAGGGAAACGAAACCCGGGAGCAGCGCCGCGGCCGCGCTGGGCGGCGGCCGAAGTCCCTCGGAAACGCTCGCCCCGGACGTCGCTGCGCTCCGTCCAGGCTACGATCGTTCCGATCGTGGCCGGGCTATGCTCGGCCCGGCGTCTCGCCCGCCTTGAACCGCAGCCAGTCGGCCCGCAGGCAGATCGCGCAGGGCCGATAGCCGGCCGCGACCGCGGTCTCGGCGTCGGCGAAGAACACGCGGTTCTCGACGTAGTGGCCCTTGGCGATCCAGCGCAGCGCGTTCGGACAGTCCAGCCGCCCGTAGATCCGTAGCCGCCGATTGCCGCCGAGCGTCCCCTTGCTGGCACTGTCGTAGAAGCGACGGTCGGCGCCGAGCAGACGATAGGTGCGGGTCAAGAGAGGCTCCGGGCGAGGCGAGGCCATCGAGACCGTAGCCCGGGTTGAGGGAAACGAAACCCGGGACCGGCGGCCCGGCCTCCTCGGCGGCGGCCGAAGTCCTCGGGACTGCCCGCCCCGGACGTCGCTGCGCTCCGTCCAGGCTAAGAGCGGCTCGCCACGCCGTGCTGCGGCATGCCCCCTCCCCGACCCTCCCCCGCTAGCGGGGGAGGGAGAAGAGATCGCCCGCCCTACTTCACGTCCAGGAGCTCGACGTCGAAGATCAGGGTGGCGTTGGGCGGGATGACGCCGCCGGCGCCGCGGGCGCCGTAGCCGAGCTCGGGCGGGATCACCAGGGTGCGCTTGCCGCCGACCTTCATGGTGGCGACGCCCTCGTCCCAGCCCTTGATCACCCGGCCCATGCCGAGCGGGAACGAGAACGGCTGGCCGCGGTCGACCGAGGAGTCGAATTTCTTACCCTTGGCGCCGTTCTCGAACAGCCAGCCGGTGTAGTGCATGACGCAGGTCTGGCCGCGCGCCGGCGTGGCGCCGGTGCCGACCGTGGTGTCCGTGATGGTGAGGCCCGAGGCGGTGGTCATGGGTTTTCCGGTCTGAGCGGTGGCGGGGCGGACGAGGCCGATGAAGGCCGCGGATGCGGCGAGGCCGGTGAGGGCCGACAGGACGGTTCGGCGGGTCGAGGCGAGCATGCCGTCTCCTTGCAGGACGGCCGACCCGACGGCCGGCCGCGGACGCGGCACGTCCCGGCGCGCCGGCGCCGGGAGCCGCAGGGGGCGCGACCCTAGCCCGAAGCGGGCCGGCTCGCATCCCGGATTTTTCCGTCGAAACCCGGCCCCGCCCGATGCGTTGTCCCGACAGCACGCGCCGGATGACAACCGGCCGCAACAGGGACGATGGACGCAGCCATTTTGCCGGTTTCTCGCTGCGACATCAGCGCATTGGTACGCGCCGACATCTGACCTGTTTCCGGCGCGTGCGACTGTCTCGTGGTCCACGCCGACGACTCGTCGCCGATCGCCCCGCCTTGGGCGATGCCCCCGCTCCGCCCGAATCCGCTACACTGATCCGGCGATCCGACCGTCGGACGCAGCGGACGAGCGGACGACCATGGCCCTCGATGCGGAGCAGCGCGGCGTCGCCCGCGGCATGGCGGCGGGCGCCCTCTTCTCCGCCGTGGTCGTCGGCGCCGGCCTGATGCTCCCGCCGATCGCCCTGCCCGCCGCCGACACGACCGCGTATCGGCTCGCCTTCGCGCTGCGGTGCGACCTCGTCGTCGCGCTGTGGCTGATCGCTACCATCGCGGCCGTCGCCAACGGCCGGTTCTTCTCGGCCCGGGACATCGCCGGCAGCGCCTTCGCGCCGCCCTCGGAGCGCATCGCGATCCCCCGCGCCGTGCTGCAGAACACGCTCGAGCAGGCCGTGGTCGCCATCGCGGCGCATCTCGCGCTCGCGACCGTGCTGCCGTTCCGGGCGCTCGGGCTGATACCGCTGCTGGTGGTGCTGTTCAGCGTCGGCCGCGCCGCCTTCTGGGCCGGCTATGGGCGGGGTGCGCACGCCCGCGCCTTCGGCTTCGCCACGACTTTCTATCCAACGATCTTTGCCGCATTGCTGGCGCTCGGGCTGAGCGTCGGTCCGAACGTCCTGCCGTGACCCGCCGGCGCGTGCCGTCGCCCTATCCGGCCAGCATGCGCTCGATCCGGGCCCGGCAGGCCTCGCACACGCCGTAGCCGACCAGGATCGGCGCGTCCTGGCTCGGCGGCGTGCCGCCCGGGATCCCGACGGCCTCGGCCGAGAACCGGACGGTGTCCGGCTCGTGCCAGCCGGAGGCGTCGCGCACGCGGTTGCACGAGCTGCAGCGGATGATCGCCGGCCCGCGCGGCGCCCCCGGCCGGGCCGGCGCGAAGCGCACCGGGCGCTGCATCGGCTCGCAGCGCAGGAGCCGGTGCTCGAACGTGACGGTCCCGTCGGGCGCCGGCGTCAGCGTCATCTCCATCCAGCGCTTGAGACCCGGCGTGTCGCAGCGGTAGGGCACGGTGCGCGGCGTACCGAAGCGGCGCACCCGATCGAGCACGGTCAGGACCAGCATGCGGGCCGGATCGCCGTGGACGTGATCGAGCAGCCCGGTGCCGAGCACCCGCGCGACGACCGCGGCGGCGCCGCCATTGGCGATCGCGACCTCGTCCCACGGCCCGCCGACCGCGACGATGCGGTTGGAGCGATCGACGCGGATGCTGAGTGGATCCACGGGCGTTGGTCCCTGCGCCGCATGCGGCCGCGCGACGGCATCGGCCGGATGCTAGGGCGGCGTGCCGCGGTGCGCCATGACCCGACCGGGCGACTTTTCGACCCGGCCGCGACATTGTTGGTCCTGGGGGCCGGGCGTCAGGTCTCCGGCTCGGTGGTGAAGAACAACGGAAAGCCGTTCGCCTTGCCGAGCTCGGTGGCCTCGGTCGCCTTGGTCTCGGCGACGTCGCGGGCGAACACGGCGACCACGCAGGCGTTCTTGCGGTGCGCCGTCATCATCACGGCGAGCGCCTGGCTCTCGTTCATCCGGAACACCGCCTTCAGCACCTCGACGACGAATTCGCGCGGCGTATAGTCGTCGTTGAGCAGGATCACCTTGTGGAGCGGCGGGCGCTGCGTCTTCGGCCGCGTGGCGACGCGCGGCCTCAGCAGAGGCTGGCTCATCGATTGCTCCTCGACACGGACCGGGAAAAACACGCCTCCGCGGCTTCGGCAGCGCGGCGCGGCGCCGTCACCTTAGCGCGGCGCGGCGAGTCACGCGGTGACGGTGCGATCACGATCGCGTGAAAGCGCGGTCGCTCGTCCCGGACACGGGGCAACGCACCGCGAGCCGGGACCCAGGGCGACAATGCGAGACGGTCGAGACGAGGTGCCGTGCGGCCCCTCGGCCCCGGCTCTGCGGTGCATCAGGCCTGCGGCCTGACGCACCTTGTCCGGGGCATGCGGAGGGGCGGGAGCGTCACTCCGGCTTGATGCCGGCCTTCTCGATGACGGCGCCCCAGCGCTCCGTCTCCTTCTTCTGGTGCTCGGCGAGCTGCTCGGGCGAGCCGAGGAAGAAGGTCAAGCCCTGCTCGGTCAGCCGGTCACGCACCTCCTTCGAGTCGAAGGCCTTGCGGGTCTCGGCGTTGAGCCAGTCGACGATCGGCTTCGGCGTACCGGCCGGCGCGACGAGGCCCCACCAGGCGCCGCCCTGCACCTGGGGGATGCCCGCCTCCGTGGTGGTCGGGACGTCGGGCAACGCCCCCACTCGCTCGGGCGAGGTGACGGCGAGCGCCCGCACCTTGCCGGACTTCACGTGCTCGCGGGCGAGCGGCACGATGTCGAACATCATCGAGACCTGGCCGCCGATCACGTCCTGCAGGGCCGGCGCGGCACCGCGATACGGCACATGGGTCAGCTGCAGGCCGGTCGCCTGGGCGAACATCTCGCCGCCGAGATGACCCGTAGTGCCCTTGCCCTGCGAGGCGTAGCTGAGCTTGCCCGGGTTGGCCTTGCCGTAGGCGACCAGCTCCTGGACGGTCTTGGCCGGGATGTCGGGATTGATGATCAGCACGTTCGGGGCGATCGCCACATAGGTGATCGGGACGAAGTCCTTGACCGGGTCGTAGCTCATCTTCGCCGTGATCAGATGCAGGATCGACGCGGTCGCGTGATAGGTGAGGAAGATCGTGTAGCCGTCCGGCGGCGACTTCGCGACCATGTCGGCGGCGATCAGGCCGGCCGCGCCGGTCTTGTTCTCGACGATCACGGTCGCCTTGGTGTTCTCCTGGATCTTTTGGGCGATGACGCGTCCGAGCAGGTCGGCCATGCCGCCGGGCGGCGTCGGCACGACGAGCTTGATCACCTGCTTGGGATAGTCGGATTTCGCGGCGTCTTGCGCCTGCACGATCGGAACGCCGGTGGCGGCGAGGCCGGCCGCGAGCGCGAGCGCGGCACGAAGGGCGTGGCGGCGGGTGGTCATGCGTGTGGTCCCTCTCGGTTGGCCCGGGCGACGGTCAGTGGCCGAAGCGGCCGATCAGGCCGGCGGCGCCCTTGGCGTGGGATCCGATCGCCTCGAGGAGCTGCGGCATGGTCAGGCCGGGCGCGAGAGCGTCGGGAGCGAGGTCGGTCGCGATGATCGTGAAGACGTAGTGGTGCGGCCCGTGGGTCTTGGGCGGACAAGGGCCGAAATAGCTGCCCTGCCCGAGAATGTTCTTGCCGCCGACGAGGCCCTTGAACGCGCCGTCGCCGGCCCCTTCCGGCAGCGCCGTGACGGACGCGTCGATCCCGTAGGCGAGCCAGTGCACGACGCCGAGGCCGTTGCGGCCCTCCTGGTCGTGGACGATCAGCGCGTAGCTGCGGGTGCCGGCGGGCGGATTCGACCAGGCGAGCGGCGGCGAGACGTTGTCGCCGACGCAGTTGGGATTCGCCGGGTTGCGGCCGGCGTGCTTCTTGGCGAGCAGCCCGTTGTCGGCGAAGGCGGTCGAGGTGAGCTGGAAGAACGGACCTTCGGCGGCGGCCGCCGGCCCGGACAGCGTCGTCATGAGTACGGCTCCACAAGCCAGGGCCGCAAAGGCCCGGGCGACGGTCGATGGTGGTGTCGATCGCACTGGTCGTCCTCCGTCGGATGATGCGGCGCCGCCCGTGGCGGTCGCCGTCTGTCGGTTTCTTGGACGCGACGAGGCTTGATCGTCGTCGGAGGAACGGCACGGGCCGCAGGAACCAAAGGCCGGGGGTCGGCGCGTGCCGTCGTCCGAAAAGCGCGATGCCCGATGCCGCGAGGCGGCTGACACGATCGGGAACCGGGACGAGGCCGTCGGAAGGTTCGCGTCTGGCAGCACGCTAGGTGCTTCGCCGGGCGCCGGTCCAATACGGAGATTTCGGAAGGCTATCGGGTTTGATTATGGGCATGCGCGCCGGCTGCCGCGCGGCGCGACCGACCACACCGGCTGTGCGGTGCAGCACCGACGCGCCGGTCAGGCGCGTCACATCGCGAGGTGCGAGGCTGTGCGGCGCAGCAAGCACCGTTGCGGCGCACCGCCGCGCGCGCAGCCTATCGGGGCCGGCGTCGCATGCTCACGATCTCGGCCTGCGGCACGCCGTCGCGATCCTTCAGCATCACCACGGTGTCGAAGTCGACCGCGATGTCGGTCTTCATGATGAAGAGGCTCGCCACGAAGCGCAGGCGGCCGCGCGCGTCGATGCGGATCGGCTTCGGGTCGACCGGATCGCCGGAGACGTGGAAGCTGAACTCGTCGCGGCTGCGCCCCTGGCCGGGCCGCAGCTTCTTCCGCGCGGCTCCCTCGACCATCTTCAGGAGATCGAGGCGACGGGTCGCGCCGTCCGGCCGGAGCGTGTGCCAGGCGAGCGCATAGGTGCTCCAGCGATTGTTGGCGATCTCGACGACGCCGCGCTCGCCCGGCGCCCACACGGCCAAGAGCTCCTCGCGGTTGGCACGCCACTTCTGCGTCTCCCAGTACTGACCGCCGAGCGTCGCGAGAGTCGCGCCGTCGGCGAGCCGCACCAGCACGGTGCGCACCGTGTCGGGATCGCCCTGCTCGACCAGGATGCCGTCGGGACCGCCCCAGGCGAAGGCGAAGCGGCCGGACGGCGAGGTGGTGTCGGCGATCACCCGGACCGCGTCCCGGCCCTCGCCGCACACCGGCACGCCCTTCTCGTCCGGTCGGCACGCCGGTTCGGCCGCGCCGGCCGGAACGGCCGCGAGCGCGGTCAGCATCAGCGTGGCGCAAACGAGGGCTTTGCAGAAGAGCTTCGTCGTCCCGGGGCGGCGCGCCCGCGCCGAGACCGGAACCCATGACCCCTGTCCGTCGTGAGCCACTGTCGCCGGGTGTATGGATCCCGGGCCCGCGGACCTGCGGTCCGCGTCCCGGGATGACGAACTCTTCGAACCAGCGGCCCTGGGCGCCACGCCTCTGGGCGCCCCGGCGCGGCGCGCAAGATGGTCCCGTCGCATGGCGGCTTCGTCGCGGTGCATGATCGGCCTTCGGATTTCGGTAGCAATCTTTGCTAAAGTGGCCCGTTTGCCGCGGGCCTCACGGCTCCGTCGCGGCCCCATCCCTGCCGGTTCACTCCATCCGCCGGTCGTCCGGCCGGACCCTTCGCCATGCACATCGAAACCGATCCCAAGCTCGACTTCAAAGACGTCCTGATCCGGCCCAAGCGGTCGACCCTGAACTCGCGCTCCGAGGTGGACATCAACCGCACGTTCCGGTTCGTCCACACCGGCCACGAGTGGACCGGGTTCCCGCTGATCGCCGCCAACATGGACACGGTCGGCACCTTCAGCATGGCGCAGGCGTTCCAGCCGTTCGGGGCGATGGTGGCGCTGCACAAGCACTATCCGGCCGAGCGGCTGATCGAGTTCTTCCGCACCGACGTGTCGAAGAACGCCTTCTACTCGATCGGCATCACCAGCGAGGACCTCGACAAGCTCGCGTTCGTTCGCAGCCAGGTGCCGGTGACCAAGATCTGCATGGACGTCGCCAACGGCTACAGCGAGCAGTTCCTGCAGACCGTCAAGCGGGTGCGCGACGACAACAAGGACGCCGTCATCATGGCGGGCGCCATCGTGACGGGCGAGATGGCCGAGGCGCTGATCCTGGCCGGCGCCGACATCGTCAAGGTCGGCATCGGCTCCGGCTCGGTGTGCACGACCCGCGACCTCACCGGCGTGGGCTATCCGCAGCTCTCCGCCGTGATCGAATGCGCCGACGCGGCGCACGGCCTGCGCGGCCACGTCTGCTCGGACGGCGGCTGCACGGTGCCGGGCGACGTCGCCAAGGCGTTCGGCGGCGGCGCCGACTTCGTCATGCTGGGCGGCATGCTGGCCGGCCACGACGAATGCGAGGGCCGGGTGCGCCACGAGCTGCGCGACGGCGAGAGCGTCGCGGTCGGCATGGAGTTCTACGGCATGTCGTCGGAGACGGCGATGAACCGGTACCACGGCGGCGTCGCCGACTATCGCGCCTCCGAGGGCAAGACCGTCGAGGTGACGTATCGCGGCCCGGTGAAGGCGACCCTGCAGGGGATCATGGGCGGCCTGCGCTCGGCCATGACCTACATGGGCGCCACCCGCCTGAAGGAGGTGCCGAAGCGCACCACCTTCGTGCTGGTCGGGGCGCAGCGGAACACGGTGTTCGACTGACGGCTTTCGACAGTCGGCGCGGCCGACGCCCGACGGTCCGGCGGCGGCATCGAGGCGACGCGAAAAAACTTCGGGGGAGCTCGAAAAAATTCGAGGAGGGCTGGAACCAACCCATCGGCTGCGGGTTGTTCCGTCGACGAGTTGCTGGTCCCCTTGCCCCCCCTTCCCCC